>JASHXJ010000061.1 GCA_030043595.1 Trebonia sp. | reverse complement strand
GTGGCCATCACGTCAATGTCGAGACCGACGCTCCCGACGGCGATCACTGGCGCGTCGGTAAACGACTTGACCCAGCCGGCCAGCCCGAGATCCGACCCGCCCCATTCCGGCGTCCAGAACCGGCGGGTCGACACGTGGAACAGGTCGGCGCCCGCGGCTCGGAGGATGGCAACGAGCTGTTGAAGTTCGCCGGGGCTGGTCACGATCTTCGCTTCGTAGTCCGCTTCCTTCCACTGCGATATCCGGATGGAGAGCACGAAGTCGGGGCCGGCCGCGGCGCGCACCGCCTGGAGCACCTCGGCGGGAAACGTCGCGCGATCGGCGATCGCCGCCCCGCCGTACCGGTCGGTCCGCAGGTTGATGTCCGGCCACAGGAACTGGTCGAGCAGGTAGCCGTGGCACGCGTGGATCTCCACCCCGTCGGCGCCGATTTCCCTGGCGCAGACGGCGCCCCGCACGAAGGCGTCCTTGATCGCGGCCAGCTCCGCGACAGTGGCCGGGCGGCCGAACGCCTTGTCAGGATGCGCCAGTCCCGAAGGGCTGAGCGCGGTGAAGTCCGGCGCGCCGTCCGTCCCGCCCGTATCGACCGCTCCGGCATGCCATAGCTGGAGGAACATCCTGCCACCCGCCTCATGCACCGCGTCTATGCACGCGCGCCAGGCGTCCCGGGTCCTGCCCTCGATCCGGGCGAAGATGCGATTCGCGGCCGAGCTCGGATGGTCGACCGCGCAGGCCTCGGCGATCACCAGCGCCGTGCCGCCGAGGGCACGGCGGCGGTAGTACTCACGGAGCTGGTCGCTGGGAGCGCCGTCGACGGACCCGAAACGCTGCATTCCCGGCATGACGAACCGGTTCCGCAGCCGCAGCGGCCCGATCTGCAGCGGCTCAAGGAGCGGCGCGATGTCCTGGCCGGCCTCGTCGGCACGATCTTCCTGAACCTGTGTCATGCGCTCTCCGCTGCGTGTGGCTGGTCACCACTTCTGAGCATCGCGCCATTTCGCCGCACAGCCAAGAAAAGCCGCACAGCCAGGAGAACACGATCAATTATCCGGAACGGACCGTGGCGTCTCTTCACCGTGAGTAATCTCCCCAGAGCACCCGGTGCCACCATCGGCGGGTCAGCAGCACCCGCCATGTGAACTGCCGTGGCCGCTTGGAGTTCCAGCCGTGGATGCACCGGCCGTCTCCGAGCAGGCAGCCGCCGGGGCAGTCGCCCGCGCAGTGCCGGCAGTGGCGCGGGCTTACCTCCATAGGCCTGCGGCGGCCTTCCGCCCGCGCTCGCGCAGGCCCTCGAGGTCGGCGTCGAGCACCAGGCCCTGGCCGCGTGCCCGGTCAACGGCGGCATCCCATTCCCGCAGGTAGCTCACGGCGTCCGGGTACCGCGCCGCGAGCTGCGCGGACGTGCAGGGGACGCTCTGCCCGATGAGCGCCGCCAGCGGGTTCCCCGGCCTGGTTCCTGAGTGAACCGCGGTGGGCGCTTCCAGCTCCGGGACGCGGATCCCGCCGGTCGCGTTGCCGGTCTCGTCGTGCTGGATTCCCGCGTCCAGGGATGCCTCGACCAGCGGGAACGAAGGCGGCGGCGGACCTCCGTCCGCCCAGCGAACGAGGTGTTCCAGGGCGGCGTTGCGGACCCACGTCCAGTCGATGCTGTTGGCGTTCTCAGCCGCCGGGAACACCGGCAGGCCCTCACGCGTCAGCAGCGGCGTCAGGTCGGGCGCCATCCCGGTGTGTGCCGTGCCCGCGATCTCCCAGAACCGGAACGTCGGTGAGTCCGGCTGGCGAACCGGGACGTTGTGCATCGTCTCGCTCTCGCTGTTGAGAACCAGGATCGGCACCCGGCCGCGATCGCTGATGGCTGAGCTTCCCCCGTGGAACCCGTCGCCGAGTGGCCCGAAGGTCACCATGAGCGGCTGGTCCGGCGGGTAGACGCACAGTCCCCAGTGGGTGAGCAGGAAGTACCCGTCGAAGCACCGCTCCTGGTCGTCGGCCATGTTGACGTAGGCACCCAGCCGCGCCGCCGACTGTGACGCGCCCGAGGCGATCACCAGCCGCGGCGTCAGCCCGCCCAGCAGGCCGCCGTCCGCCCCGCCCGCCGCTCGGCGGCCGCGCCGGACCGCTCGCGCGGCCTGGGTGAAGATGTCGTAGGAATACTGGTCGCCCGGATGATGCAGCGTCCCGTACCGGCCCGGATCGATGCGCGGCAGCCCGGGGGTGGCGGGAAAGCCAGGCGCCAGCGCGGGCTGGCCGTTGACCGCCACGGCCTGGGCGGTGACGCCTGCCCACGCATAGCCGGCGCGCATCTCGTGCGCGGACGGCGCGCCCAGGTCGAACCCGGCGGTCACGTTCAGCCAGTTGACGACCAGGACGCCGTTGAACCGCGCTGGGTCTGCCGGGCGGGCGACGTACATCCGGGTCCGGTACCCGGCCCGCTCCCCCGGCCGGACCGCCCACTGCCCGTCCCGCCCGATGACGGTTCCCGGGACCGGTTCATACGACTGGGCGACGCCGTCGAGCAGGAACTCCTCGATCACGTAGCCGTGCTCGGTGACGTCCGCCGGGCTGCCGAAAGCCCAGCCCCTGCCCCCAGTCACCGGATCGCTGGCCGTCGCGGCCTCCGTCCGTCGTTGCGTCATCGCAGCAGCCTAAGGTGCGGCGACGGGTTCGTAGGTGTCCACCCCCGGGTCCGCGACCAGCGGCAGGCCGAGCAGCATCAGCGGGCAGTCGCGGGCGACCTCGCCGGACCTGGCGACCGCCACGGCGTCGTACACCGCCGGGCTGACCCGCAGTGACGTCACCCCCGCGCCTCTCCCCCACGCGTCCCAGATCTGAGTACACGCGTTGTCGATGACGACAGACAGCCAGAGCACGGACCCAAGGTCCATCGAGCCCGGCACGCTTGTCAAGCGGACGACCCGGTGGCTGTCACCGGGCGACGTCGACGCCGTAGCGGGCGGCGAGTTCGCTGACGCCGAGCGCCCGGCCGGTGAGGCTCAGCAGTTCCGGGTCGGCCGCCAGCGCGGCGACGGCGCGGCCGACCCCCTCGGGCGATTCCGAGCCGGTCAGGTCCAGCTGCGCGGCGTACAGCAGGACGGTCTCTGTGCGCACCCAGCCGGGGTGCACCGCGACCGAGGCGACCCCGTGCGCTCGCAGTTGCGCCGCCGCGACCTGCGCCAGCCGGTCGTCGGCAGCCTTGGCCATCGCATAGGCGGCGCCGTGCCCGCGCAGCCCCTCGTCGGTGATCGCCACTGAGACGGTCACCGCCAGGCTGCCCGGCGTGGCGATCAGCAGCGGCGCGCAGCGTGCCAGCGCCACGTAGTGCGCTCGTACCCCGCCGCCGAACATGGCGTCGAACAGCCCCACCGGCTGCTCCCACAACGGGGCGTTCCACTGGTCCCACTCGCCCGCGGCCAGTCCCTCGTACCCGCCCCAGGCGTTATTGACCAGCAGGTCCAGGCGGCCCTGCTCGGCGGCGATCCGCGCGGCGACCGCCTCGACCGCCGCGTCGTCGCGATGGTCGCAGGCCACGCCGACACCGTGACCGCCCGCGGCGGAAACCGCCGCCGCGGTCTCCTCGATCGTGCCGGGAAGGCGGGTCGTGCGCCCGGCCGCGGACGAGCGGGCGGTCGCGTAGACCACCCACCCGGCTTCCCCGAGCGCCACCGCGATCCCCCGCCCGACGCCGCGGGACGCCCCCGTCACCCACGCCACCCGCCCGTCGGCCTGGCCCCGCGCATCCGCCATGCATGGCAGCGTAGCCCCCGCTCCAGCCCGCGGCCGGTAACGAAATCGTCTCATCGCCGCCCACGGCTGGTCATCACGGACAGGCGTTCTTATATTGTCACTAGGCAACGTTACATTGTCACTAGGTAAGGATAGCGATGGCCGAGATCGAACTGCGCGGCGTCCGCAAGACGTACGGCGTCGGCCGCGAGAAACGCGTCAAGGCCATCGATGACATCACGCTGCCGCTCGCCGCAACCAGTGTCGTGGCGCTGACCGGCGCGTCCGGCTCCGGTAAGTCCACCCTGCTGCACCTGATCGGGGCGATGGAAAAGCCGGACTCTGGCACGATCACCGTTGCCGGGTCTGAGGTGACGGCGCTGCGCGGGGGTGCCCTCGCCGCCTACCGGCGCACCGTCGGCTTCGTGTTCCAGCGCTACCACCTGCTCCCCGGGCTGACCGCACTGGACAACGTCATCGCTTCCGTGCTGCCGTACCGGACGCCCTTCGACAAGCGCAAACGCGCCCGCGAGCTGCTCACGGCGGTCGGTCTGTCCGGCCGGGAAACGGCACTGCCGAGCAAGCTCTCCGGCGGCGAGCAGCAGCGCGTCGCCATCGCCAGGGCACTGGTCAACGACCCGGCGGTGCTGCTCGCCGATGAGCCAACCGGCAACCTCGACTCCGCCACCGCGGCCGACATCCTGCGGCTGCTCACCGAGGTCCGGCGTCAGCATCCGATGACCGTGCTGCTGGCCACCCACGACCCGCAGGTGGCCGCCCAGTGCGAACGGGTAATCCGGCTGCGCGACGGCGCCGTCGTCCAGGACGTCGACCTGACCGGGGAGTATCCCGCAGCGGAGATGATCCGGCGCATCGGGCAGCTCGGCTGACGGGGCAAGCGATGAGAAGGCTGGCCTGGTCGCAGCTGCGGTTCCGTCCTGCGCGGCTGATCGCGCTGCTCGCCGGGATGCTGCTCGCCGTCACAGCGTTCACTGTGCTGACCGCGGCGTCCCGCACGTCGCAGCTGCGGACGACCGGCACGGTCACGGCGAACTTCGCGCCGTCCTACGACATCCTGGTCAGGCCCAAGGGCGCGCGGACGGCGCTCGAATCGCAGACCAGCAGCGTCCAGCCGAACTTCCTGGCCGGCATCTTCGGCGGCGTCTCGATGAGCCAGTATCACGAGATCGCCAGCATCCCGGGCGTTTCGGTGGCCGCTCCCGTCGCGATGGTCGGCTACACCCTGCTGTCTGTCCCGATCACCTTCGCCGTTCCCGCCGCCGACTACGCCCGGCCTGGCGACCAGCTCTACCGGATCACCACCACCTGGGTCAGCGCCAACGGAACCGACCGCATCCCGCAGCCGCCGTCCTATCTCTACGTGACACCGGACAAGCTGGGATTCGATAGCCGCACCGGCGCCATCACGCAGCAGGTACCGGGTCACGGCAGTACGCCGGTCTGCCCGCTGTTCCCGTCTGGCCTTCCCGGGCAGAATCCGTTCGGGCCCGCCGTGCAGTCCAGTGCCGAGTGCTGGTCGAAGGCGAACGGATCCGGCCTCGGTTCGGCTGGCGCCCCCGCGACCGGAACGGCCCGGTATGAGGTCGACTGGGTCATCCCGGTGCTGATCGCGGCCGTCGACCCGGCGGCCGAGGCGAAGCTCGACGGCCTCAACAAGGCGCTGACCTCAGGTCAGTACCTGGCGGAGAACGCGGGCGACACATCCGTCGGGGACAATACGATCACCTTTCCCGTGCTCGCCGCGTCCACCAGTGGCGTGGGCGAGTACGCGCAGACGCAAGTGCAGGCCCTGTCGCCGCCGAGCACACCGCCGAGCGTGACTGTGGCATGGACGACGCGGGAGGCAGGCGCGCCAGGCAAGACCGTGGCCACCCAGGAGACCACGGCGCAGCAGGCCTACAGCCAGTTGCTCCCTGACCTGGAGAAGACGGGCACGACGCAGGGCGGCGTCTTTTACGGCGATCCTGTCTCCGGATACTGGAGCGTCGGTCAGGTCAGCTACCAGAAGACCGGCACCGGGGCGCTCTCGCCGGTCCCGGTGAGCAACCCGGCGTCCATCTGGTACACGGGTACCCTCCCGGTCGTCTCCATGGACAACGCGGACACCCAGTACCGGCGGCTGACGGTCCATTCCGCTCAGACCAACCAGTTCTCTGTTGGCCAGGGGCCGGCGTATGCCGCGCCCCGCGTCGTCGGGGTCTTCGACCCGGCGAAGATCGAGTCGTTCGATCCGCTCTCCCAGGTGCCGCTTGGCGTCTACCAGCCGGTGACGGCCGCGCCGGGCAATGCCACCACCAGCGTCGCGCTCGGCGGCGGCGACCTGCTGCCGAACCAGGACCTCGGCGGTTTCGTCACCCAGCCGGTGGACCTCATCACCACGCTGTCGGCGCTGCCGGCGCTGGAGAAGAACGACCTGTACGGCACCGACCTGCCGACGAGCGACCCGATCAGCGTGATCCGGGTTCGGGTGGCTGGCGTCACCGGGCCCAACGCCCTGTCGCTGGCGCGGATCAGGGAAGTGGCGCAGCAGATAACCGCCAGGACCGGGCTGACGGTGGACATCGTCGCCGGGTCCTCGCCGGCGCCGCAGACCATCGACCTGCCCGCCGGGAAGTTCGGGCAGCCGGCGCTGACGCTGACCGAGGACTGGGTGCGCAAGGGGGTCGCGCTGACCATCCTCATGGCGGTCGACCGGGAGAGCGTCACGCTCTTCGTCCTGATCCTGGTCGTGTGCATGCTTTTCACCGCGAGCTCGGCGTCGGCCGCGGTCCGGGGCAGGCGCCGTGAGCTTGGCGTGCTCGCCTGCCTCGGCTGGACCAGGCCCCGGCTGTTCGCCAGCGTGCTCGGTGAACTCGCGGCGATCGGGCTGGCGACCGGG
>JASHXJ010000477.1 GCA_030043595.1 Trebonia sp. | reverse complement strand
GGGCCGCGGCGGAAGACGACGCGGAGGATATCGCCGAGGACTCCGAGCCCGAGCCTCCAGAGCCGCAAACGGCCCAGCAGGCCGCCCTGGACGAGCAGGACGAGAGCGCTCAGCCAGCCACCTCGAAAGAGCGTCAGGTCACCGTGGTTCCCGGCGTTCCCCGCTACCACGAAGGAAACTGCATCCTCATCCGCTTCATGGACGACGAAGACCTGCAGAAGATGACGGTGCCGGAGGCCGCCGAAGCGGGCTGCACCCCCTGTCGCGCCTGCCAGCCGGACCCCGGCCCTCGCTGACCCGTTATCGTGAAGAGTTATCCCAGCTGGGAGTCGGACAACTCTTCGCGATAACGCGCCTGCCCGAAATGTCGGAATCCAGGATTCCGACATTCGGGGCATTTCGCCCGGGAGCGGCGACACGAATATCACCGAGGGGCCACCGCGAGCCAGAAGCGCAGCCCGAGGTCGTCGTCGCTGTGCCCGTGCCAGGCACCGGACCCGTCAGCCGCGGCATCGCCAGTGGCCGGCCCCTCGCCAGCAGCCGGCCCGAACGACACCGCCAGCACCTCGCCCGCGATCATCGGCGCATGCTCGGTGAGCGCGGCGGCCAGTTCCTCGTCGGCCGCGGACCAGCGCAGCTCGATCCGGTCGGTGACGTCGAGGCCGTCGGTCTTCCGCGCTTCCTGGATGAGCCGGACCACCTCGCGGGCCCAGCCCTCGGCCCGCAGAGCCGCAGTGACGACCAGATCCAGCGCCACGGTCTCACCGCCCGCGGTGGCCACGCCCCAGCCTTCGACCGGGGTCTGCGTCACGATCACGTCGTCCGCGGACAGTACCACCGTGCCGAGCGAGGGCACCTCGACCGACGCCGACCCGGACGCCACGGCGCTGGCGAGCCAGCCAGGGTCGACAGCGGTGATCGCCGCGGCGACCTCCTGCGTCGATCCGCCGAACCGGCGGCCCAGCGACCGGAACTGCGGCTTAACCGAGTAGCTCACCAGCGACCCGCCCGCCGCGTCCAGCGGCTCGAGCGCGTGCACGTTGAGCTCGTCGGCCACCAGGGCCCGCAAGGCACCAGGCAGCGAGGCGAACCCGGACGCCCCGACCAGCGCACGGGACAGCGGCTGCCTGGTCCGCACCGTGGCGGCCGAGCGCGCCGACCGGCCCAGCTCGACCAGCCGCCGGACGAGCGCCATCTGCGAAGACAGCGACTCGTCGATGAGCGCGGCCGAATACGACGGCCAGGCCGACAGATGGACCGATTCCGGCTCCTCGCCCGGCCGCAGCACGCCCCACATGTAGTCGGCGAGGAATGGCGTGATCGGCGCCAGCAGCTTGGTCAGGACGACGAGCACCTCGTGCAGTGTCGCGAACGCCGACGCCCCGTCGGCGGACGACGGTCCGTCCCAGAACCGCCGCCGCGACCGCCGCACGTACCAGTTCGACAGGTCGTCGATCAGCGCGGCCAGCCGCCGTCCGGCCGCGGCCGTGTCGAACGCCTCGAGCTCGGCCGTCACGTCACGCACGCATCCGTGCAGCTCCGACAGCAGCCACCGGTCCAGCAGCGGCCGGTCCCGGTAAGCGGGGGCCAGCGAGGCATCTTCCGGCACCCAGGCGGTGCCGCCGGACCCGGACGCCACGGCGTTCGCGTACAGCACCAGGAACGACACCGTGTTCCAGTAGGTGAGCAGCACCTTCCGCACGATCTCGTCGAGCACCGACGGCCCGATCCTGCGCTGCCCCCACGGGGATCCGGACGCCGCGAAGAACCAGCGCACCGCGTCCGCGCCGTGCGCGTTCATCAGCCCCATCGGCTCCATCACGTTGCCGAGGTGCTTGCTCATCTTGCGGCCCTGCTCGTCCACGACGTGCCCGAGGCACACCACGTTCTCGTACGAGGACCGGCCGAACACCAGCGTGCCCACGGCCATCAGCGAGTAGAACCAGCCGCGCGTCTGGTCGATCGCCTCGCAGATGAACTGCGCCGGATACGCCTCCTCGAAGGAGGCGAGGTTGCGCAGCGGCGCTCCCCACTGCGCGAACGGCATCGACCCCGAGTCGAACCAGGCGTCGATCACCTCCGGCACCCGCGTCGCGGCGAGCCCGCACGACGGGCACGGGAACGTCACCTCGTCCACGAACGGCCGGTGCGGGTCAAGCCCTGACAGGTCCTCACCCGCCAGCGCGCCGAGCTCGGCGAGCGACCCGACGCACGTCACGTGCGCGGACGGGCACTCCCACAGCGGCAGCGGCGTGCCCCAGTACCTGGTGCGGGACAGCGCCCAGTCGACGTTGTTGCGCAGCCACTCCCCGTACCGCCCGTGCTTGATGGCGGGCGGCTGCCAGTTGGTCTTCTCGTTCTCCGCGAGCAGCTGGTCCTTGACCGCGGTGGTCCGCACGTACCAGGAGGGCAGCGCGTAGTACAGCAGCGCGGTGCCGCACCGCCAGCAGTGCGGGTAGCTGTGCACGTGCGCGGCGGAGTGGAACAGCAGGCCGCGCTCGGCTAGGTCCGCGATGAGGGGGCCGTCGGCG
>JASHXJ010000476.1 GCA_030043595.1 Trebonia sp. | reverse complement strand
GTGAGCCGGGGCTTCGGCTCTCCGTCGGGCCACGACCAGTTGTTGCGGAACCACAGCGTGGGCAGCACGTGCAGCACCGCCTCCCGCGCGCCGCGGTTGTGCACGGTGACCCGGCAGAGAATGTCTTCCGGCGACACCTTCGCGTGCTCCACCTCGACGTCGAAATACTTCCCCGCGTCGAAGATGCCCGTATCGAGCAGCTCATACTCGAATTCAGACCGCGACCGGGATCTGTTCACCGCGACCAGGTCGTTATACGGAAACTCGCCCTGCGGGTACTTGTACAGATAGCGCTGGTAGCTGTGCGTCGGAACATTATCGACGTAGAAGTAATATTCCTTGACATCCTCGCCGTGGTTACCCTCGGCATTAGTCAGGCCGAACAGCCGCTCCTTCAGGATCGGGTCGTTTTCATTCCAGAGCGCGAGGGCCAGGCACAACCGCTGCTTGTCATCGCTGATCCCGGCGATACCGTCCTCGCCCCACCGGTACGCACGAGAGCGCGCCTGATCGTGACTGAAGTACGACCAGGCGTCTCCGCTCTCGCTGTAGTCCTCGCGGACCGTCCCCCACTGACGCTCGCTCAGGTAAGGACCCCAGGCACGCCACGCGACGCCCGTCCGCGCCTCGCGCAGCCGTTGCTCTTCGGCGGTCAGCATCGCGGGATCGGCCGGAACGGGCAGGTCATGTCCACCCCCGTTAGACACACCGTGATTCTGCCACCGAGGGACTGCCGGGAAACCAGTGAATCACGATGGCTTAGTGGCGATGCCTCATCGGTACGGCGCCGGCCATACGCGCCGTCGGCCATACGCGCCGTCGGCCACACGCGCCGTCGGCCATAATGGCCGCGTGATGGAGGAGCTGATCGGCCGGATGGCGGCCCTGCTCGACGCGCTGCAGGCGGCCGGCGACCAGCGGCGGTTTTTCCACGCGACCTACCAGCGGACCACGATCGCGGTGGCCGCGGAAATCCAGCGCGGCGGGTTCACCGACGCCGCGTGGGTGGAGCGGTGGGATGTCGCGTTCGCCGACCTCTACCTGGACGCCCTCGATGCCGCACTGGCGGGACGCAGCCCGACGCGGCCCTGGGCTATCGCGTTCAGCGCCCCCGCCGACCTGCCCCCGCTCCGCCACGTCCTGCTCGGCATGAACGCCCACATCAACTACGACCTGCCACAGGCGCTGCTTGCGGTGATCACCGACGAGCAGTTCGACGACCCGGAGCTACTCGCCCGGCGGCAGTCCGACCACCGGGCGATCGACGACGTGCTCGCCTCCCGGGTCGGCGCCGAAGACGACGAGCTGGCCAGGATCTCAGGGCCGGGCTCGCTGCTGGACCGGCTGCTCGGGCCGCTCAACCGGCTCGGCACGCAGCGCTTCCTGCGCGAGGCACGGTCAAAGGTGTGGGCCAACGCGGTCGTGCTCAGCCGGGCGCGCAGGCAGGGGGCGGACGCCTATGCGACGGTCCTGGCACAGCTTGAGGAGCTGAGCGCGGCGAAGGTCGCGGCCCTGCAGGCGCCCGGTCAGGTCCTGCTGAAGCTCGCCACTACTGGCTTCGGTGTCCGGCTGCCCGGCTAGGCTCGCGCTGGCCGTTCAGCGGCGGGGACTTTGTTCAGCGGCGGGGACTTTGTTAAGCGGCGGGTACTTGTTCAGCGGCGGGGACTTTGTTCAGCGGCGGGTACTTGTTCAGCGGCCGGGAGTGTCGAGGAGGACCGCGAAGGCCTGCTCGACGATGGGCAGCAGCCGCGTGGTGTCGAGTCCCCGGCCGGGAAAGCGGCCCCGGTAGATCTGGGCGGAGGCGCGCAGCGCCGACGTGGCCGCGCAGGCGGTGACGACGGCGCGCAGCCGGTCCTCCTCGCTCGGGGTGCTGATGCCCTCGCGGGCCAGCAGGGTGTCGGCGATGCCCTGCTCCCATTCGGCGAGCACCCGCACAAGGCTGAGCCGGGCGCGCCTGGTGCCGACCGGGCTGGCCATAGTCTCCGCGAGCGCGGGCGGTCCGTCGGGGCCGATCAGGGTGCGCAGCGCGGCGAGGATGGCGGCCAGCGGCGGTTCGCTCGCCGGCCGGGCGCGCAGCGCCGCTTGCATGACCGGGAGCAGGTCGGTGACGTCGGTGCGCAGCAGGTCGTCTTTGCTGTCGTAGTAGCGGAAGAACGTACGCCGGGAGACGTCGGCCGCCTCGGTGATGTCGTCGATCGTGGTCCGGGAGAAGCCCTTCTCCGCGAACAGCCGGTGCGCGGCGTCGCGGAGCGCCTGGCGGGTCTCGTTCTTCTTGCGGTCCCGCCGCCCGCCGCCAGGCTGGGGCGCGCTCCCACCGGTACCCGGCGCACGACTCATACCGGAAGTGTGCCACAGCCGGAAGAAAGCACCTTATGTCACTAGTGCATCATGATCGGCACCCGCAACGCATCCAGGAGTCGAAGCGCTGGGGAAGGTGCAGGGCTCCAGCGTCCGTATCACGGCTTTCCCGCCGTCCCCGCTTGCTGTGGCCTCTTATCCCGAACGGACCGTGGCGACTGATTCCGGGTCCCGGCGCTGCAAGCTCGCTGTGGCCGGGTCCCGCAGCGCTGGACGAGGTGCGGAAGGTTAGCCGACTCTCACTATCAGCTAAGGCTATCGATGCATCTCAATGGCAGATATTCGTGATATTATTCGATGTAGCAGGACGTTACTACGCGAACGGTGATCACATGTCGCAGCAGCCGCCCGTCCCCGGGCACGGCCCGGGCGCAGACCCAGCCCCGGGCCCGCGGCTGCCCGCCGACCTTACCGGCGGTCCCGGCCCGCATCGGGACCGGGAGCTGGGACTGGGCGACTTCGCGCACCGCGGGGCCGGGGAGACCTGCCCGCCCGGACCGCGCCTGGCCGCCGCCGTCGCCGGCCTGTCGGGGCCGGAGTGGCGGTGCCCCAGTGCCACCGATGCCGAGCTGGCCGGCCTGCTGCGCCGCTGGGCCGACCTGGAGTCCTGGGCGGCGGCCGGCAAGCTCGGCGTGATCCGGGAGCTGATCCGCCGCCGCGGCCTGCCCGGCGGCGCGCACGGGGACCTGCCCGATCGCTGGGAGGACGACCTCAGCCACGAGATCGCGCCCGCCCTGGCGGTATCGCTGCCGGCCGCGGACAAGCTCGCGCTCACCGCCTGGGACCTGCAGGCCCGGCTGCCCGGCATCGCCGCCGCGCTGGCCGACGGCGCGATCGACTACCTCAAGGCGTCGCTGATCTGCAAAGAGCTGGCCGTGCTCGACGACGCCCAGGCTGCCCAGGCCGAGGCAATGCTCCTGCCCGAGCTGGCCGGCAAGCCAGCCGGACAGATCGCCCGGCTCGCCGCCCTCGCGGTCGACACCGTCGATCCGGACGGGTCGCGCAAGCGCCGCGAGCACGCCGAGCGCGAAGACGCCCGGGTGCGGCTGTGGCGCGAGCACAGCGGCGCCAGCGCGCTGGCTGCCTACGGCCTGCCCACCGACGCCGCCCTGTCCGCCAGCGCGAACATCGGCCAGCGCGCCGAGCAGTACAAGAAGGCCAGGATCATGCCCGGCGCCCGGATGGACCAGCTGCGCGTCCTGGCGTTCTGCGACATCCTCAACGGGATCAGCACCGAAGCCCGCATCGCCCAGGCTCACGCCGAGGCCCAGGCCCAGCAGGCCCAGCCCGACGGCCCGAGCGGCGACGATGATCCCGGCGATGGCGGCCCGGCCGAACGTGACTCGAGTGCCGGCAGCACCAGCCCGGACGGCCCCGCAGACAGCGGCACCGACAGCACCGGCAGCGCAGCCGCGACGGGCACCGGGGATGCCGGGCCCGTCCTGCCCGCTAAGTCGAACCTGACCCTCCCGCTGGCCACCCTGCTCGGCCTGGCCGAACGGCCCGGCGAGGCACACGGCCTCGGCCCCCTCGACCCCGCCCTGGCCCGCGACCTGGCCGCCGCGGCCGCCCGCAGCCCGCACACCGAGTGGTGCGTGACGATCACTGATCCCACCGGGATGGCCATCGGCCACGGCTGCGCACGGCCCGCGAGGAAGAAGAAGGCGGACTCTCCCCCGCCAGCCAGCCGGGACGGACCGTGGACGTTCACCCCGTGCCACGACGACCCAGGACCGCCGGGCGGATACGGCACGTGGGCACTTACCCTGCCCGGCGGCCGGGAACTCACCGTCAAGCTCGGCCCGATCCCCGTGATCGAGTGCGATCACCGCCATGAATCACGCGCCTACCAGCCCAGCGACACCCTCCGCCACCTCGTCGAGATCCGTGACGGCACCTGCACGTTCCCGGCGTGCTCCCGGCACGCCCGCGGCTGCGACTTCGAGCACGCCATCCCCTACGACCAGGGCGGGCGCACCTGCGCGTGCAATACGGGAATGCGCAGCCGCCGCTGCCACAAGGTCAAGCAGTCCAAAGGATGGACCCTCACCCAGCCCAGCCCAGGCTGGCACCAGTGGACCACCCCGAGCGGCCGCACCTACATCCAAGGACCGATGAAATACCCCGCGTAGCTGCCGAGCGGTGTCAGGAGAGGCAGACCTGTACGACACCGACGCCGAAACCCTCACCTTCGATGTGAACGTAGCGCCAGGGCGATGGCGCCCTGGAAGTCCCGCACGCTCACGATCCTGGCGTCCGTGATCACGTAATAGGCGGGCAGGATCCACAGCGCATAGCTGCGCGCTAGTCGGCTGTGGATTTGGCCGAGGACTGCCCGGAGGGCGT
>JASHXJ010000475.1 GCA_030043595.1 Trebonia sp. | reverse complement strand
CGGATCGACGAGGCCGCCAAGTACGTGCCGCTCGACCAGCTCTGCCTGTCCGGCCAGTGCGGCTTCTCCTCCACGGTGGACGGTAACTCGCTGACGCGCGAGGAGGAAATCGCCAAGCTCCGCCTCGTCGTGGAGACCGCCCGCGACGTGTGGGGGTAAGCCACGGCAGGCTAGCCCGGCAGCGGGCCGTGATCGTGGTCGTGCTTGCCGAGCGGCGCGTAGCCGAGCGCGCGCAGCAGCCGGTTGGCGTCGTCGAGCAGCCCGGGCGGCACCTGCTCGGCCGGGAACGGCCCGGTCTCGCCGTGCACCGGCCCGGCCCGGCCGTCGGCCGGGGTCCAGCGCGGCAGCTGCGCGGGTCCGGGGACGGGAACCAGGCCGAGGAACTCGCGGGTGTCGCCGTCAACCGTGCCGCCGGACAGGTCCTCGTAGCGGACCAGCCGGGCGGACTGCGGGTAGTCCTCCGCGAACCGGATGAGCTCGGTGGTTCGCGTCGTCCAGTAATCGGTCAGCGCGGCGACCGTGCTGCCCGGGTGCGCCGCGGTAAACGGGGCGAAGGCCGGCCCGGCCAGTCCCCATGGGCTGGCGCGCAGCGCCTCGCCGATCACGTCCGCGCACCGGCGGTGCAGGCACAGGAACCGCGTCTGCGGGTACAGGCCGCGGAACGCCGCCGCCGCCTCGGCGGACGTGAACGCGCTCTCGCACCACCGCCGGCCGCCCGTCCTGGCCAGGATCGCGGTGATCAGGCTCGTCGTCAGGGCGCGAGCCGACGAGATCGCCAGCGGCGACGGCGCGCCGCCGGGCCGGCCGTCCACGGCTCGCCAGGCGGCGATGGCCTGGTCGGCGAGCGGAACGATGCCCGTTCCCGCCGTGCAGGCGAGGCCGGGATGCTCGGCGAGGATGGCGCGCAGCCGTTCGGCCCCGCCGTGCGGGTAGCCGAGGATGATCACCGGCGCGACAGCCACCGCTGTCATGTCATGGCGCCGGCCGGCTCGCGGCGGCCGCCGCCGCCCGCCTCGCTATGCTGCCAGGAGCTCAGCCCGAGCAGGTCGGCGAGCATGGCGGCCCGCGTCGTGCCGGCGAACGGCCCGGAGTCGCCCTGGTCGGAGTAGCGCATGTCGCTGTGCCGTAGCGCCGCGTAGAAGTTGCGCTCACCGCGCAGCACATCCCGCCAGGCGTCCGGCGAGCCCAGCATGTTCCACTGGGCCTCTTCCGGTTCCTCGTCTTCCGGATCGCACCAGGTCACGCTGCGCCCGGCGAGGTCGACCAGCAGGCGCGCCTCGCTGCCCGCCGCGGCGCCCGCGGGCACCCGGGACACGAGGAGGAAGCGCTCCGTCGCGCAGCCGCCCCAGCGGTCGGCGAACCCGTCGTCGACTCGCCCGAGGCAGTCGCCGAGCCGCTCGGCCAGCAGCTGATCATCGGCGGTCATGATCCCGGCCGCGTCAGGCGGGTCCGTCGGGTCCGGATCGGCCTCGTCCGGCAGGTACCTGCTGCTGCCCGGCACCCGCGGGTCGGGCGGCCGGCCGGCCGTTCCCCATGTCGCGTCGACGGGGACGTAGCCGAGCCTGCCCGCGAGGTCGTTGATGCTGGCCAGCATGGGCGGCGGGATCAGGCCGACCGGGACAGCCTCGCCCTTGCCCACCGAGTCGCCGCTGATCCGTGAGGTGGCCCAGATCTTGTGGTCGCCCGGCCCGAACTGCTCACGCTCTCCGCTGAAGCACCGCTGGCTGGCCCCGGGGGCGGGCGCCTCGCCGAGGAACGCGTAGATGTCCTGCGCCACATCCTCCGGTGCCGACACCATGTCCTCGTACCGCACCCGATAGCAGCGACCCGGGTGCCGTTCCTCGACGCCGGCGATCATGCTCGCGTGATCGAGCCAGTACCTGGCCAGCGCCAGCACCGCGTTCCCCGGCGAGTCGCAGATGTAGCTGTCGAAGCCGTAGCCGTTCAGCCCCCACGGGCTCGCGTCCAGCCCTGAGGCGATCACGTCCATCGGGTACCGGTACAGGCACAGGAACCGCGCCTGCGGGTAGACCTGCACGAGCAGGTCGGCGAACCGGGCCGAGCCGAGGCTCTTGTCGGCGAACCGCCTCCTGTCCCGCCGGGCCAGGTACGCGCCGGTCATCCGGTCCATGGTGTCCCTGATGCCGGCGATCGCGCCCGGCGGGATCACCGGCGGGGTGTCGCCGCGGGTCTCGGACAGCGGCGCCCCCTCGATCAGCGACCACACGACGGCGAGCTGCCCGCACATGGCGGGCAGGTTCGTCTCCGGCGGGCAGGCGAGGCCGGGGTGCGCGTCGAGCAGGAACCGCAGCAGGGTGGACCCGGATCGGCCCATGCACAGCACGAATACCGGCTCGGCGGTCATCGCCGCCGCGTCCCGCCAATCCCCCGAGGCGGCTAGCACTCTGCTGTGTTCGTCAGGCCGAGGGGCTTTGAGCCGGGGCCATAGAGGTACAACTCGCGACTGGCCGGGTAGAACCAGCCGTAATATGAGCCGTTCGTGTTGCAGGTGTGGCCGACTTCCTTATTGCGGTTCTTGGACCATTCCCAGATGTTGGTCTTGCCGCGGCGCCAGTTGACGCCCAGGCCGTAGTAGCCAGTGCCCACGCCCGCGCCGCTGTACGCCTCGATAGGCGTGCACCACCACGTTCCCGGTGCCGGGCTCTGGTACCCGCAGGCCTGCTCGTAATAGACGCTCGGCGGGGTATAGACGGCGATGCCGAACGGCATCTTGGACGGCGCGGGGCTCGCCTTGGCCTCCTGCGGGGCGAAGGCGAGCGCGGCCGCGGTGATGCCGGTGAAGGCCGTCGCCACGGTCATCGCTTTCCTGGCTTTCCTGCCCGTGACCTTGCGGACGATCTGCTGCACGACGGACTCCCTTTCGCTGCGCCTTGACGTTCGGTCTCTTGACGTTCGGTGTGCCGAGTGGTCTATATACGGTGAAGTATCAATCCGCTCGGTAGCACTTACGTAGCGTGGATGTAGCGGGGCGAAGGCGAGGAAGCCGTGCCATCGGCTGATGACGGGGGACTGGAATTCTGCCTGCTCGGGCCGCTTATGGTGCGGCGCTGCGGTGTTCCGTGCGCGGTGCAGCGCGGCAAGCAGCGGGTGGCGCTCGCCGCGCTGCTGCTCAAGGCGAACCGCCTCGTCTCCGTGGACGAGCTCATCGACACGCTCTGGGAGCCGGCCAGGGCACCGCGGTCCGCCGAGGTGACCGTGCGGAACTACATCAAGCGGCTGCGACAGTCGCTGACCGGCGCGGGCGGCGACCGGATCAGCACCCGCCGGGCCGGCTACCAGATCGCCGTCGAGCCGGATGAGCTGGACATCTCCCGGTTCGAGGTCCTGCTCACGGCGGCGCGTGCCGCGGCTCGCGGCAACGCCTGGCAGGAAGTCTCCGACCGGGCACTGGCCGCGCTGCAGCTGTGGCGCGGCGATCCGCTTGAGGACATCGAATCGGACGCGCTCAGCCGCCGGGTGGTCCCGCACCTGGCCGAGCTGCGCCGTGAAGCGGAGGAAGCGCGCATCCTCGCCGAGCTGCGGCTCGGCGGCCACGCCAGCGCCATCGCCGGGCTGCGGGAGCTGCTTGCCGCCTGCCCGCTGCGGGAGGACCTGTACGAGCTGCTGATGCTGGCGCTCTGCCGGTGCGGCCGCCGCTCGGAGGCTCTCGCCCTCTACCACCGCGCCTGGCAGGTGCTCGGCGAAGAGCTCGGCATCGAACCCGGTGCCCGGCTGCGGGACCTGCACCAGCAGATCCTGACCGGCGACCTGCCAGGAGACGCGGCCTAGGCGGCGCGCCAGGTCCCGGGGCGGCTGGCGGCGATCGCCGCGCCAGTCGCCACGACCGCCAGCAGGGCAGTCGCCAGGATGAGCGCGGACAGCGCGCTCACGCTGAGGACGAGCCAGCCGCTCAGCACAGCGCCCGCCAGCATGGTGGCGATCACCTGCAGGCGGCGGCCGAGATCCGCCCGGGCCGCCTGCCTGCCCGGTCCGCCGTGACTCGCGGCGCGGAAGTCCGCTCCGATGCCGGTCAGCGTCATCGTCAGGACCGTCGTGGTCATGTCGGGCACCGCGAGCCTGCGGGCGACGGCGTTCTGGATGCCCATCGCGACTGCCAGCAGCGCGGCGACGGCGTCGGTGACCGCGGAGCCGAACGCGCCGCCCGTCATGCCCAGCGTGCCGTGGCTGACCCCCTGCGCGCCTGATGACGCCGCGATGATGAGCGCGGCACCGGCGAAGACAAGTTCCGTGGCGACGCCGGCCCGGAGCAGGACG
>JASHXJ010000474.1 GCA_030043595.1 Trebonia sp. | reverse complement strand
TGCCCAGTTGACGCCAGAGATCATCCGGCCATTCATGCGATCGGCTGAATAATTCTTCAGGATGCGTAACGGCTAAAGTTAGTAATACCCGTGCGCCTCCATGTAAGACCAGGCAGCACACGGGCTACCGTATAGCTGCTGGATGTAGCCGAGTCCCCACTTGATCTGGGTCGTGGGGTCCGTCAGCCAGTCCGCGCCCGCGCTGGCCATCTTGTCACCAGGCAGCGCCTGCGGGATGCCGTACGCGCCGTCGGGAGCCTCCGCGTTGTATTTCCAGCCGCTCGCCTTGTTCCAGAGGTCATCCAGACAACCGAATTGCGTGCCGGTGCTCCAGCCGAACGAGGGCAGCATGTCATAAGCGATTCGTCGTACGCCCACAGGATCCTGAGCCGCCACCGTGGGAGATGCCGCCGTGGGAGATGTCGCGGTGGTCGTGCTTGGGGTGGCTTCCGGTTTCCGGCTGCGGCTGGTGGTCGGTCTTGGGCTGCTCTGGGCGGGCGTCGCGGCCGCGCTGCTGACGCTGGCGTCCGCGGTGGGTCGGTAGCCGACTGCCGACTTCGGGGTGGCCGAGGTGAAAAGGATGGGGAGGGCGACGGCAAGCGCGACCGCGAGGGCCGCGGCGGCGATGAGCGCGGCGCGCCAGTGGCGGGACGGCCGGGCATGCACCGCTCCGGCCGGTGTCAGCGGCCTTGCGGGTGTCGGCACCCTGGCGGGCGCTGGGGGCCGACCGGCCCCCGTGGTGGAAGGAGGGGTCGACGCATCGCGCCACGGTCCCTTTTCCGGCGGCACCGGGGAAGTCTGCGTTGACGTCCCGTAGCCGTCGGCGGCGACGGTCGGCACGGCGCCAGCGGGAGCGACGGCGAGGACCGGGGCCGGACCCCGGGCGCTGAGGGCAGCTAGGATCGCCCGGATTGGCGGCCGGTCCCTGGGCGCTTTCCCCAGGCAGGCGGCGATCACCTCGCGGAGTTCCCCGTCGGCCAGCCCGGCCAGGTCCGGCGGTTCGGTGAGGATGCGGAACATGACCGTAGCCGCCTGGTCGGCGCCGAACGGGGGCCGACCAGTGGCCGCGAACCCCAGCACGCAGCCCAAAGCGAACACGTCGCTGGTTGGCCCGGCCGGCTGGCCGCGCAGCTGCTCGGGAGACATGTAAGCGAACGTGCCCACCACCGCGCCGGGTGCGGTGATCCCGGTGCTGGCGTCGATCACGCGGGCGATGCCAAAGTCGATGATCCGCGGCCCGTCGGCGGCCATGATCACGTTGCCAGGCTTCAGGTCCCGGTGCACCAGCCCGCAGGCATGGATGGCGGCCAGTCCTTCGGCCAGGCCGGCCCCTAGCGCCCGCACGCGGCCCAACGGCAGCGGCCCGCCCTGGCTCACCGCCTCCTGCAGCGACGGCCCCTCGATGTAGGCCGTCACCATCCACGGCGGATCCGCACCCGGATCCGCATCCACCACCGGCGCGGTATGAAACCCCCCCACCCGCGCTGCCGCCTCGATCTCCCGCGCGAACCGCTCCCGGAACTGCGCATCCTGAGCGTGAACAGGGTGGATCACCTTCACTGCGACCTTTCGGCCGCCGGGCGAGATCCCCAGGAACACCTGCCCCATCCCCCCGGCCCCCAGCCGACCCAGGAGCCGGTAGCCGCCCATGCTGCCAGGATCACCAGACCGAAGCACTTCCATCGGCAGACCCCGTCCCATCCGCCGCGGGAGCAGACCATGAGGAGTTAAACGACTACAGCAGGAACATATACAGCAACCGGAGCCGCATTGCGACCGATTCGGGATACTCTGAGAAAATGAGCAGGCCTTCGCCCTTTGGGGTCGGCCAGGTCCCTGCCAAGATCGCGAATCTTGAAAGCGGCAGCTGACCCAGTGATCGCGACCAGTTACTTGCTGAGGCATGTTCGGCCCGGCAGATGGAAAGGCAACGGCCTCTCTCGACGTAGTGGGTGCCAAGTCACAGGTCATCCCAAGGGAATGCCGCACGAAAGCGAATTACGTCAACGCACGCACGGCACAGAGCATCCACGTTGGCGCTTTCACGTCAACTGTTGCGAACGGGCTAGTGCAAGCCCCTGCTGCTTGAGTCTTGTGGCGGAGGGGATTCGAGCCTCTCGTATAGGGTTTGCGCCGTACGATAGTACTTCGCTGCCTCAGTGGCGTTGCCTATCTGCCGAAGTGCGTGGCCGATGCCCGCGGGCTCGGGCCTCCTCACGAAGCACCTTCATGTCCATGGCGATGTCGAACGCTCGGCGGTGCTTGCGCTCGGCGTCGGTGAATAGTACGTCAGCAGCCATTGCGGTCCTGACCAGGCGTTATACAGCTGTCGATGTGCGCGCATAGAGGCAGCCGCCTCGCGATCATTGCCTTCCGGATACATTGTCCGTGAAGCGGCTCACAGTAGGTCTCCAGAATGACAGGCAACAAGATGGGCGGATCTTCGGTATCCAGCAAAGACCGCAGCCACCCGACGAGGAGGCGTAGCAGTCTAGCAGCGGCGCAGGCATCACATCTGCCGTGACACCCCGCCGGAAGCGTAAGTCCAATGCGCTCGTACGCCACGCCAGGCACGAGCAGCTTGCCGCACCTATCGCGAGCTGGCCATGGTGCCCCTCAACGACAAAATCTTGAGCATGCGTCGCGGGAAGCCGCTGTCGCTGCCCCCGCGCCTGGTGCCCAATGCCACCGCGGGTAACCGCTCCGGAATGTTACAGCCAGCGCGGAGTGCGCGGATCGCCGATAACAAGCGGCGTCGCAGCCACGTCGTCAGTGCGCACACCGCGCCCCGATTGTTCCGTTATGTGTGACGACTTGTCCGGCTGGACAGCCCTATCGCGGTATGACCGGGCGCCCCCGGCTGGCTGGGGGCACGAGACGAAATTCTGTCGCCTGCCAAGTTCGGCTGTGCGAGACTCGCACGGTGCCTGATGATCTTAATATCCGGCTAGCCCGGCGGCGGTTCCCCCGTTCGTCGACGTATGACGCGCGGTGGGTCATCGAGAATGTGATGGGACCTCAGCCATTGTGGCTGATGGAGTGGTTGTCGTCCGGTCTTGACCTCCCGTCCGGTGCGCGGGTGCTCGATCTCGGTTGCGGCAAGGCGCTCACGTCGATTTTCCTGGCCCGTGAATATGGCGTGCGTGTCGTGGCGGCGGACCTGTGGATCCACCCGGGCGAGAACTGGACGCGAGTCAAGGACGCTGGCTGCGCCGACAGCGTCATCCCTGTCCAGGCCGAGGCACACGATCTGAAGTTCGCCGATGGCTACTTCGACGCGATCCTCAGCGTCGATGCCTACCACTACTTCGGTACCGATGAGCTCTACCTCGCGTACCTGGCGAAGTTCCTACGTCCCGGCGGACGCCTCGGGATCGCAGTCCCGGCGCTCGCAGCCGAGCTGGACGGCAACCAGGTGCCCGAGCACCTGCGGCCCTACTGGGTACCGGACTTCTGGACCTTCCACTCCGCCCGCTGGTGGCGGCAGCTGTGGACCCGGAGCGGCCAGGTCGACGTCGAGGTCGCGGACTTCCTGGATGACGGCTGGCAGGACTGGGCGCTGTGGAACGAGACGTGCGCCGAGCTAAGTGAGAACGAGTTCGTGATCGAGAACGCTGACCGGGAAGCGCAGATGGTACGCCTGGATGCGGGCCGCAACCTGGGCTTCGCCCGGATAATCGCCCGCCGGCCCTGACCAGCACCACTTGACCTGCGCCGCGCCGCGCCAACGCGCGCTTGCCGCAACTCCGACTCCTTCATGTTGCCATGATCATGCCCGTTCATCTCGGCAGAGCAGGGTCTCGCGCCCGCGATCTGCGCAGAATCCAGTGCAGATCAGCCCGTTCTGCGCGGCTGAACTGACGGTCGCCGCAGTTGCTGCGAGAGTGCCGAACGGTGGATCCGGAGCGTGGAATGCCGACCATCTCCGAAGATCACCTCGTCATCGGGGCGCGACGAGAGCACGTTGTCCCTGACTGTATCCGTGCCTGGCGGCTGTGGCGCGCAGGCAGCGGCGCTCCC
>JASHXJ010000473.1 GCA_030043595.1 Trebonia sp. | reverse complement strand
CCCGACTGTTTCGCCGCTCGCAGTTCCGAGCACCCGTGATCCGACTCTTCTGGAAGGATTTCTCATGACTGAGCACCACGATCCAGTAGACATCGAAGGTCCGACCCCGGAAAGCGGGGGATGTCCGGTCGTGCACGGCCTGACGCACCCCACCAAGGGTGATGCCAACAGTGACTGGTGGCCGAACAGGCTCAACCTGAAGATCCTCGCCAAGAACCCCGCTGTGGCCAACCCCATGGGCGAGGAGTTCGATTACGCGGCGGAGTTCAAGACCCTTGACCTGGCCGCGGTGAAGCGCGACATCGCGGCGGTGCTGACCGACTCCAGGGACTGGTGGCCGGCCGACTTCGGCAACTATGGCCCGCTCATGATCCGGATGGCCTGGCACCTCGCGGGCACCTACCGGATCAGCGACGGCCGCGGCGGCGCCGGCGCCGGGCAGCAGCGCTTCGCGCCGCTCAACAGCTGGCCGGACAACGTCAGCCTCGACAAGGCCCGTCGGCTGCTGTGGCCGGTGAAGAAGAAGTACGGGAAGAAGATCTCCTGGGGCGATCTGATGATCCTCACCGGCAACGTCGCCCTGGAGTCGATGGGCTTCAAGACCTTCGGTTTCGGCGGCGGCCGCGAGGACGTGTGGGAGCCGGACGATGACGTCTACTGGGGTCCCGAGACCACGTGGCTCGCCGACGAGCGCTACACCGGTGACCGCGAGCTCGAGGACCCGCTGGCCGCGGTCCAGATGGGCCTTATCTACGTCAACCCTGAGGGTCCGAACGGCAACCCGGACCCGCTGGCAGCGGCCCGCGACATCCGTGAGACGTTCCGCCGGATGGCGATGAACGATGAGGAGACGGTCGCCCTGATCGCCGGCGGTCACACGTTCGGCAAGACCCACGGTGCGGGTCCCGCGGACGCGGTTGGCCCCGACCCTGAGGCCGCCCCGCTCGAGCAGCAGGGCCTGGGCTGGAAGAGCAGCTACGGCAGCGGCGTGGGCGGCGACGCGATCACGAGCGGGCTCGAGGTCATCTGGACCGACACCCCGACCGCCTGGGACAACAGCTTCTTCCGGATCCTGTTCGGGTACGAGTGGGAGCTCACCCGCAGCCCCGCGGGCGCGCACCAGTGGCAGCCGAAGGACGGCGCCGCGGCGGGGACCGTCCCTGACCCGCACGACCCGTCGAAGCGCCGCACGCCGATGATGCTGACGACCGATCTCTCGCTCCGGCTCGACCCGATCTACGAGCCCATATCGCGGCGTTTCATGGCGGACCAGGACGCGTTCGCGGACGCCTTCGCCCGCGCGTGGTTCAAGCTGACCCACCGCGACATGGGCCCGGTCGTGCGCTATCTCGGACCTGAGGTCCCGTCTGAGACGCTGCTCTGGCAGGACCCCGTGCCTGCGGTTGACCACGAGCTTGTCGACGCCGCGGACATCGCCGCCCTCAAGGGCCAGATCCTCGCCTCGGGCCTGTCGGTGTCCCAGCTCGTGTCCACGGCATGGGCGTCGGCCGCGTCGTTCCGCGGCAGCGACAAGCGCGGCGGCGCCAACGGCGCGCGCATCCGCCTCGAGCCGCAGATCGGGTGGGAGGTCAACAACCCCGACGAGCTGGCGACGGTGCTGCGCACCCTGGAGGGGATCCAGTCGTCCTTCAACGCGGCGCGCAGCGGCGGTAAGAAGGTCTCGCTGGCTGACCTGATCGTGCTCGCGGGCGGCGTGGGCGTCGAGCAGGGCGCCAGGAGCGCCGGCTTCGACGTCGAGGTCCCCT
This sequence comes from Trebonia sp., assembly GCA_030043595.1. Classification (GTDB taxonomy): domain Bacteria; phylum Actinomycetota; class Actinomycetes; order Streptosporangiales; family Streptosporangiaceae; genus Trebonia. The sequence goes on along the minus strand of JASHXJ010000473.1, from coordinate 1,369 downwards.
TCGCACCCGGCCGCACCGACGCGTCGGCGGAGCACACCGATGTGGAGTCGTTCGCCAACCTCGAGCCGAAGGCCGACGGGTTCCGCAACTACCTCGGGAAGGGCATCCGGCTGCCGGCCGAGTACCTGCTGATCGACCGGGCGAACCTGCTGACCCTGAGCGCGCCCGAGATGACGGTCCTCGTCGGGGGCCTGCGCGTCCTTGGCGCGAACTACCAGCACTCGCCGCTTGGCGTCTTCACCACGGCCCCGGGGACCCTGACCAGCGACTTCTTCGTCAACCTGCTCGACATGGGTACGACGTGGCAGCCGGTGGCCGGGGACGCGAGCACGTTCGAGGGCCGCGACGCCGCCACCGGCGAGCTTAAGTGGACCGGCAGCCGCGTCGACCTGGTCTTCGGGTCGAACTCCGAGCTGCGCGCGCTCGCGGAGGTCTACGCCAGCGATGACGCGAAGGAGAAGTTCGTCCGCGACTTCGTCGCGGCGTGGTACAAGGTCATGAACCTCGACCGGTTCGACCTCGCCTGATCCTGGTGTCCGGGCCGGCCGGCCCGCGCCGGCCGGCCCGCGGACGTGCAACACACCGGTAAAACCTTTCCGAGGTTGTTCCCAACCGGGCCGGTCCGGTGCAAACTTTGCCCATGGATACGCCACAGGCGCGTGTCGACGGCGCGGACGGCGCCAGACAGCCGCTGCCGGCGGGGTTGAGCGCCGCGCTGGCCGAGTTCAGCTGGCATCTCGATGCCGAGCGCGCGTTGTCGCGCCATACGGTCCGCGCCTATCACGGCGATATCCAGTCGCTGCTCGAGTACGCCTGCCGCTACGGGGTCAGCGAGCCCGGCTCGCTCGACGTGACGACCCTGCGCGGCTGGCTGGCCAGCCAGCACCAGGCCGGAGCCGCGCGGGCGACGCTGGCGCGGCGCGGCGCGGCCGCACGGGCGTTCACCTCGTTCGCCCACCGTCAGGGATGGCTCGCCGCCGATCCCGGTCCGCAGCTCGGCACGCCGAAGGCGCGCCGCGTCCTGCCCCAGGTGCTGCGCAGGGAAGAGATGAACACGGTCCTCGCGGACTGCGAGGACCGTGCGCTGCGGGACTTCGCCTCCGGCCAGCGGACCACCGCGGCGCTGGCGATGCGTGACGCGGCCGTCCTTGAGTTGCTCTACGCGTCCGCGATCCGGGTGAGCGAGCTGTGCGACCTGGACGTCGGCGGGCTGGACCACGGCCGGCGGACGGTCCGCGTACTGGGCAAGGGCCGCAAGGAACGGGTCGTGCCCGCCGGGTTGCCTGCGGCGCGGGCGGTAGCCAGGTGGGAGGAACTCGGGCGCCCGGTGCTGGCGAACGCGCGCAGCGGGACCGCCCTCTTCCTGGGT
>JASHXJ010000472.1 GCA_030043595.1 Trebonia sp. | reverse complement strand
TGTTCAAGGTGGCGACGACGGCGAGATTCCACACGTAATTGCCGGGAAAGTACTCGAACACAGCGGGTCCCTTCGTTAGCGGCGGTGCACCCTTAGACCGGAGGGGCTACGAACAGGCCCTTGTCGACGTCGTTGAATGACTTCTGCGCGACGAACTCGTTGATCACGTTGGCGGTGCCCCACTGGTCGGCGACCTCTGGCTGGCTGAAGTCGTACAGGTGCGGATGCCAGGTGTCCTCGTCGACCTGTTCCAGCTCAGTGGTGTACTCCATGGTGTTCCCGTGCGGGTCGAGGAAGTAGCTGAAGGTGTTGTTGCCCGCCAGGTGCCGCCCGGGTCCCCAGATCTTCTCGACGCCGGCCCGCAGCAGCCGGCCGGTGCCGCGCATGTACTCGTCGATGCCGCGCATCTCGAAGGAGACGTGATGCAGCGACGGGTGCGGGCCGCGGGCGATGGCCAGGCTGTGGTGCCACGCGTTGATCCGCAGGAACCACATCAGCTCTCCCATGCCCGGGTGCATGAGGGTGTCCGACAGCGCGAAGCCAAGGTGGCGCTCGTAGAACGCCCGGGTGGACTCCGGGTCCGCGGAGTTGACGACGACGTGGGACAGCCGCACCGGGATCGACTCACCGGGCTCGATCTTCCGGTGCCGCCGGACCGCGACCTCAGCGCTCACCTCGATCACGCGGCCTTCGTTGTCGAAGAAGCGGAAGCCGTACCCGCCGCCCGGGGTGCGCAGCGCCGCGGGCTCGCTTACCAGCCGGACTCCGTCGCGCGCGAGGCGGCCCGCGACAGTGTCCACGTCGGCCGGGCTGGCGGCGCCGAAGGCGATCAGGTCGACCCGCTTGTCAGCCGCGCGGCGCAGCCGGATCGTGTACTGCTCAGGTGAGCCCTCGGCGGCGAGGAAGGCCAGGCCGGTCTCGCCGTCCCCGGCGGTCAGCCCCCACGTGCGCGTGAAGAAGTCCAGCTGCCTGGCGTAATCGGGGACAGCCAGGTCGACGTGGCGCAGGTGGGTGATGAGCCGGTCGGTCATCGCGGGATCCTCTCCATCGAAGTGCCTGTGGTCAGGCGGGCTGGCTCACCAGCGCGGCGATGCGGGCCGCCAGTCCGGGGACGTCACCCTGCTCGTGATTCAGGAGCCACTGGGCGAGCTGGTTCGAGGCGTCCACGACGGCCTTGGCGCGCTCGAACCGCCGGGCGGTGAAGGCGGCCCAGAGCGCGTCGTCGAGCACGGGCCGCTGGAGCAGGAGCTCGGCCAGGACGGCTGCGTCTTCGAGCGCCTGCGCGCCGCCCTGGGCGAGCGTGGGCGGGCACGCGTGGGCGGCGTCCCCGATCAGCGCGACGCGCCCGCGGTTCCACGGCGGCGGGAGCATGTGCGTCTCGAACCACGTGTAGTTGACGCTGGACGGGTCGGTCAGGACGGCGCGGATGTCGTCCCACGGACCGTGGTAGGCGGCGGCGAGCTCGAGCATCGTCGCGAGCTGCTGCTGCGGGGTAAGCGCGGTGTGGTCGCGCGCGTCCTCGACGATGTAGGCGTACAGGGAGTCCTCGCCGGTCGGGCAGTACCCCGCGATATAGGCGGGGCCGCCGTAGTACAGGTCGGTGCGGGTGACGGTGGCTGGCCGCGGGCCGAAGGCCCGCCAGATGCCCATGCCCGTGCGGCGGACCTCGTGCGTGATGCCGAGCAGGCGGCGCGTCGGGGACCTGATCCCGTCCGCCGCGACGACCAGGTCGTAGCGGTTGACGGAGCCGTCGGCGAATACGACGTCGACACCCGCGTCGTCCTGGCGCAGTTCGGTGTACGCCGTGCCGAACCGGATCTTGACGCCGGCCTGCGCGGCGCGGTCGAGGAGGATTCGCGCCAGCGCGGGCCGGGGCATCCCGACCGTGGCCGGGAGATCGGACCCTCCGCTGCGCACGTCGGGCAGTTCGACGAGGAGGGTGCCGGCCGCGTCCGGTGCGCGCAGGCCCAGGCTGTCGAAGCTGTAGCCCTGCGCGCGAACCTGGTCCCAGACGCCCAGGCGGCGCAGCTCGCGCAGCGCATTGCCCTGCAGCGTGATGCCGGAGCCGAGCGCGGTGGGCGCCGGGCTGATGTCGATGAGCTCGACAGCGATATTCCCGGCGGCGAGGGCAATGGCGGTTCCGGTTCCGGCAAGCCCCGCGCCTGCCACGAGGACGTTGCTGACGGCTGGCATGCGTACCTCCAGGTTCGTTGCGACCACTATGAGTCCGGCATCATGATTTGAGAAATCGATTCTTCGGATGACAGCTATCCGCGGTTTGGATGGTGGTGAGCTCGCGTGAACCTTGCGGGACTGGACACGAACCTCGTCGTCGCGCTGCGCGCGCTGCTCGAGGAGCGCAACGTCACCCGCGCCGGGCGGCGGATCGGCCTCAGCCAGCCCGCGATGAGCGCGGCGCTGGCCCGGCTCCGCCGCCACTTCGCGGACGAGCTGCTCTCGCGCAGCGGAAGCGGCTACGAGCTGACTGCCCTGGGGACGGTCCTGCTCGACCGGGCCGCGGCCGCCTGCGAGATGCTGGAGCGCGTCTTCGCCAGCCAGGCGCGATTCGATCCGGCGGGCGAGGAACGGGAATTCACCATCCTCGCCTCTGATTACGCTGTCGCGGTCTTCGGCGTGCGGCTCGCGCAGGCCGTGGACGCCGGGGCCCCGCGCATCCGGCTGACCTTCCGGCAGGTACCCGCCACCATCACCGAGGACCCCGCCGGACTGCTGAGCACCGTGGACGGCCTGCTCATGCCGCACGGGGTGATCAGCGACCTGCCCGCGGTGGAGCTGTACCGGGACCACTGGATGTGCGTGGTGGCCGAGGACAACGATGAGGTGGCCGACAAGCTCACGCTGCAGCAGCTCGCAGAGCTGCCCTGGGCCGCCTATCAGCGCAGCCACGATGCCGTCGTGACGCGGCAGCTGAGCATGCTCGGCGTCGAGCCGCGCGTGCAGGTCTCGGTCGACAGCTTCCAGCTTCTGCCCGCCATGGTCGCGGGAACGCGGCGGATCGCGATGGTACAGGGACTGCTAGCGGCGCGCCTGCGGCACGACGACGGCATCCGTGTCATGGAGTGCCCCTTCGAGGCGGTGCCGGTGCGGGAAGCGATGTGGTGGCACCCCGTGCACACCCATGACGCGGGCCACCTCTGGCTCCGGGAGACCGCCGCCCGGGTCGGGGCGACGGTCTCATCTGATCCCGGCTAGCCGCCGGACCGGGCCGGTCCCGCGGTGGCCTGGGCTTTGATAAAGGCGGCGATCTGGCTGTTCAGCTCGTCGATCCGGTTGAAGCAGCCGTGGCTGCCCGGGACAATGGCGACCTGCGCGTGCGGCATGAGGCTTCCGCGGTCGCGGGCCTGCGCCGGCGTGATGAGGGCGCTGCGCGCCCCGGTGACCAGGAGAGCCGGCACGCTGATCGCCCGGAGCTGGTCGTCGGTGAGGATGCCGGGGAACTTGGGCTCCATCCGGTAGCCGCGGCTGCCAGCCCACATGAGCGTCATCAGCTCCCGCTCCAGCATGACGGGGCTGTCCAGCCACCGGGCGAGGTGGCGGCGCAGCGGCATCGGGGTCAGGCTGGCCAGGCCGCTGATGGTGAGCCACCGGTAGAAGCGAGCGTCGAGCTGGGTGAGTCCGGCGGGGTCGAGCAGCGTGAGGGAGGCGACCCGCCCGGGCGCGCGGATGGCTTGGTTCATGGCGACCCAGCCGCCGTAGGACAGCCCGACCAGGTGCGCTGGGCGGTCGCTGAGCTGGCCGAGCAGCTCATCCAGCCACGCCGCGCAGGACGCCGGGGGAGTGAGCGGGGCGCGCGGGACGCTGGGGTTCGGGTCGCCGGGCATGTCGATCCCGTACACCGGGCCGGCCTCGGCCAGCGCTGCTACGTGCGGATACCAGCTCGACGCGTTGTACCCGGCGCCGTGCAGCAGCACGACCGGCTCCCCGCCGGGATGCGGCCGGTACGCGTGCACGCGCGTGGTCGCGGTCGCGGTCTCGATATCGAACTCCTCGCAAGGCTGCGGCCACAGCGCGAAGGCCCGCTCGTAGGCGGCCATGAACTTCTCTCGCGCCGCGTCGCTCACCCATGAGCCCGGCCGGCCCTCGGGTGCCAGGTCCGCTGCGCCGGTGATGTGCTTGAGCCGGGGCATGTCCCGCCTCCTTCTGGCCGTAGCTGAGTTCATCAGCTATATGGTACGGGCGTATTATATAAGTGCTGGGCATGCGGTGAGGGGTACGGTGAGCCGGTGCCGAAACGGGTCGATCACGAGGAGCGGCGGCGGCAGATCGCGGATGCGCTGCTGCGGGCCGCTGCCGCGCGCGGGCTGCACGCCACCGGTATGCGCGAGGTCGCGGCCGAGGCCGGCGTGTCCCTGCGGCTGGTGCAGTACTACTTCGGCACCAAGGAAGAACTCCTCCTAGCCGGGATGCAGCACCTGGCAGTCCTGTTCGGCGAGCGGGCTATGGCGCGGATCAGGCAGATCAAGGAGACAGGCGGCCAGGCCAGCCCGCGTGACGTCATCGCGGCCATCCTGGCTGAGGCACTGCCCGCCGATGACGAGCGGCGCACCTTCGCAGTGCTCAACGCGGCCTA
>JASHXJ010000471.1 GCA_030043595.1 Trebonia sp. | reverse complement strand
CGCTCCGCGGCACCAGTGCCGCGCTCCTCGGCGCCGGTGCCGCGCTCCGCAGCGCCGGTGCCGCGCCCGGCGGCGCCGGTGCCACGGCGGACAGCGATGCCGCCGCGCCTGGCCATGTCGGTGCCGCGCCTGGCGATTCCGGTCCCGTGGCCGAAGACCCGGCTCGCCGTCCGCGCGATGCCGTTCAGCGCGACCGTGAGCCGCCGCCGGTCCTGCAGCTGATCGGCCTCCGTCAGCTCGACGGCGACTTCGGCTGCCTGCTGGGCGGCGGCATCGCTGTCGGCGACCGGACCGTTTTCTGAACTGACCATATAAGGCACCTACCCCAAAGACGCGGTTCATCTCCCCGGACGCGGGACGGGGAACGGCCGGGCGCGCATAGCGAACAGTTGATCACAGATTATTCGAATTGGCACTACTAGTATCAATAAGATCGCCTATAGTGACGCGCGAAGCTCTACAGAATGCTGATCCCCGCCCGGTTCCGGAACAGGAGCGCACATGGCCGAGACGGCTCTGAACGAGACGGGGCAGCACGGCCGTCACGCCGTCCCGCTCGCAACTGCGCCGCCCCTGCAGGGTACTTCCCCCGTTCCGCGTCCGTCCTGGCCGGTTTCCCCGATGCGGCGGACCTCCCCGCCGACCGCACGCCACGGCCTCCGGCCGGGGCTGCCCCCCGACGGTACCGGGCCAGCCGCGCAGCTGGCCCGCGCCTGGCTCACCGCCCTGGCTGTCAACAGGGACGAGGTGCCCGCCGACCAGGGCGACATCCCCATGGACCTGGCAAGCGCGCGGCACTTCCTCACCGACCAGTCGGCCGCGCTCGTCTCGGTACTGCTCGGGTCGCCGTTCCTGCCGCGGCAGGCCGCCGCCGTCGGGCACGCCCTCGTGCGGGCCGACTTCGTGGGCGCCGACGTGCTCGGGCGCAGCCTGCGCGTGCTGATCTTGCGGCTCCCCGGGCTGATCGGCGCCTGCGCGCCGGTCCCCGAGGGACGAGCCGACCTGGAACACCGGGTCGCGGCCGTCACCGAGGCGCTGGCCAACGGCTACGTCCGCGCGCTGCGCGACCGCACGCTGGCGGAGCAGGAGTCGATCCGGCGTGCTGAACTCGACGCACAGCGGATCATCAGCGAGCAGCTGCGGCATCAGGCGACGCACGACCCGCTCACCGGGCTGCCGAACCGCGCAGCCGCGTTCGGCAGGCTGTCCGCGGCCGAGGCGGCGGGCGCGGAGGCCGCGGGCGGCGGGCGGATCGGCCTGTGCTACCTGGACCTCGACGGCTTCAAGGGCGTCAACGACCGGTACGGGCACGACGCCGGCGACGAGCTGCTCGTCGCGGTGGCCGGGCGGATCGGCCAGGTGGCACGCGACCACGGCGCGGTTGCCGCGCGAATCGGCGGTGACGAGTTCGTCGTGCTAGCCGAGTCCTCCCCGGGCATCGCCGGCATGATCGCGCTCGCCGCCGGCATCCTGGCCGAGGTGAGCCGCCCGGTCGCGCTGCGCATTGGCCACGTCCGGGTATCGGCCTGCGCCGGCATCGTCGACCGCGCCGCCGGGTCGCCCGGCGCCGCGAGCATGGTCGCCGACGCGGACGTCGCCTTGTACCAGGCCAAGTCCCGCGGGCCCGGCCGCTGGGCCGTGTACGACCCGGCCAGCATGCGGGCTGAGCCGCCGCGGACCGCGCGTCGCTAGCACCGAGCCGGCCAGGATGAGCACGAACGAGACCCCGATGGCCGGCGTCAGCGGCTCGCCGAGCAGCCCGGCACCGAGCGCGACCGCCACCGCCGGGTTCAGGTAGGTCACCACGGTGGCGCGCGCCGCGCCGACCTCCGCGATGAGCCAGAAGTAGCCCACCAGCCCGGCGGCCGTGCAGATCGCGCCCAGCGCGGCCAGCGCGGCCAGCACCCGGGCGGAGGGCACCGAGTGCGGCCAGGTGAGGACCGCGGCCGGCGTGTAGCCGACCGCCACGACGACGAGGCAGACGGCGTTGGCCGTGATGCTGGGCACCGCGGCGAGCTTGCGGTTGGCGATGATCGGCCCGGCGGCGTAGCCCACGGCGGTAAGCAGCACCTCGCCGTCGGACAGCAGGCCGCCCCGGCCGGCGCCGGGGCCGGCGAGCAGCGCGACACCGGCGAACCCGATGGCGATGCCCGCCGCGCGGGTCACGGTCATCCGGTCACCGCCCTGGGAGCCGGTCAGCCAGCCGAGCACCGCGCCGATGGCCGGCACGGAAGCGATGAGCAGGCCGCTGGTCGAACTGGGCAGATGGCGTTCGGCGGTCGACAGGAGCGCCCACGGCCCGGCGATCTCGACGACCGCGTAGGCGGCGAGCCACCGCCAGTGCCCGAGCAGCACGGCCCGCCGCTCGGGCCGCCACGCGCCTTGCGCCAGCGCGACGGGGACCAGGATGAGCGCGCCCACGACGACCCGCGTCCAGACCAGCACGGGCACGGAGACCTCGGTGTCCGCGACCTTGATCAGCAGGTAAGGGATCCCCCAGATGACACCCATCGCGGCGAACAGGGCCGCGCCACGCCTGCTCAATCGCCACCTGCCGTCGTTGCCAGAGGTCGTCACCGTCCGGGAACTGCCCGACAGGACGAAGGCGCCGAATGCCGCGAATATTCCGTTACGCGAGGCGGCCGCGGACCGTGCGGCGGCTAGCCGTCACCCATGGTCACGCCAGTCCGGGGGGCGGTCGGCTTGCCCGTGCCGGAACGCCCGGGGTGAACGGCGGGACGGCAGTCACCCCCCGCAGGCCCTCTGGCCCCGGCCCCCGCCCCGCTGCCGGCCCCGGCGGAGCCGCGGGTCCCGGCCGGGTCACAGGCCTGGCCGGCTCGCGGCGTCCCGGACCGGTCGCCCTCCTTGGCCGCCGCCGGCCCTGACACGGGACCTGAGGAAGCGACGAGAGACCACTGGACCTTCCCCGGAGCGCTGGCGCTTCCCGACCCGCCGGAACCGCCGCCGCTGCCCGCGCCACCTGAGCCCGAACCCTGGCCCACCGGGGCCGTTCCCATCGCGAGCACCGGGTTCCCGATCACGGTCGGAGCGCCGCCGCCTGACGCCCCGCCGGATGGCGGCGCCGGCGGTGGCGGCAGCGCCGTCATCCGCGCCGACACCGACGCCAGCACGAACAGCGCCATGAGCGCGCCAGCCAGCATGGTAGGCAGCAGGCTTGCCGCCGGGTGCAGCCGCACCACCGCCGCGGTGTTCCGCACCCCCACGCGGAAGCGGTCCGCGGCGAGGGCGACCGCGAGGTTCGCCCCGGGCAGCGCGGGGCCGTAGCCCCGGCTGGCTTCCTGCCGCAGCCTGCGCAGGGCGGCCCGGCGCTGACCCCAGGTCAGCCCAGGCAGCAGGTACACCGTCGTGCCGCGCCTGCTGCGCTCCGCCTTGCCGTGTGAACCCGGCGACAGGTCTTTGTAACGAATACGGATCATGACTCGGCCCGCTCCCGCACATGCATACTAAACCGCGCGCATATCCACCAGATATGCACAAAGATGCATGCCCCCCACCCGAGGCATTTGCCAAACTGAATATAACGCAACGGATTGCGGAGTTCACGCTTTATAGACAACTTGCCCGGCTTCGCGTCGCGGCCCTGTCTCGGGCTACGCTGCGTGGGTGATCCCTGTGCAGGCAGACGCCGGTACCGCGGCGCAGCGCCAGGAGCTTTCCGGCCCGCGGCTGCGGCTGCGCTGGGCGCTCCCGGTCGCGCTCGCGGGCGGGCTCGCGCTCGCTGCCGCGTTCCCGCCGGTAGGAGCCTGGCCGCTGGCGGCGGTCGGGCCGGCGCTGCTC
>JASHXJ010000470.1 GCA_030043595.1 Trebonia sp. | reverse complement strand
GATCGACTTGAGCTTGCCGTTGAAGTCCCACGTGTCGCGGGTCTGGAGCGTCTCGGGGTCGAGCATGTACGGGTGGCTGTCCTCGCGCAGCGCGAAGAGGCGGCCGGCGTGGTAGTGCGCGTAGGTGTTCCCGGTGTTGTTCCGGTCTGCCTGCGGAGCGTCCGGCTCGTCGGTGTACTTGTTGCGGTACTTGCCGTACAGGCGCCGGCGAGCCTTCATTTCCGCGAGCAGGCGAGGGGTGCGCACGTAGCGGGAGAGGAAGTCGACGTGGCCGTTCTCGAAGCGGAGCATCGAGAACAGGCCGTCGCCGTTGATGGTGACGTCGCCCTCGAGCGTCGGGTAGAACCGGTCGCCGCCGACCCGGTAGAGCGCGCCGTTGATCTCGCGCGGCACCTCACCGATGATCTCGGCGTCGTAGAGGGACGCCTCAAGGCGCACGGAAGCCAGCTGCTTCCCCTGGAAGCTGTGCATCCGGTAGAACTTGCCGGCGAGTGTCATCGGTGCGCTCCTTCGCTGCCTTGTACTTATCGACCAGTATTGGGGCAGCGGGCACGGTCGTCTTCGGCCGGGTTGCCCAAGGTTTGACCGAGGTCTCGTACGCTTCGCACAATCGCGTCCCCGGGCCGGGCAGCGGCACAGTCCCCGGTGCCGCGCTGGTAGCTCAGCAACCACTTGTGACTATCGGAGTACGCTGGGGTATCGTCCCCTGATATGGCGTCATCATCGGGGAGCGCGAGTGCCCGAGGAGGTCAGCAGCACGGTCCCGGCGACGGGGGAAGTGGCCACGACCGTGTCCCCCGTGGACACGGGCCGGCCTGCTGCTGACCAGGTGCGCCGTTCGCTTGAAGCCGGCCGCGCTCCCGCTGTCCCGCACTCGCCCGCGTTCGGCGGCTGGCGGCGCCGTATCCGCGCGCTGCTCCGCCGAGAGTACGGGGGCAGCCACCAGCGGCCGCCGCCACCCCGGCCGGCGCTGCCCGACGGCGTGGTCGGCGAGCCGCCAGCCGAGCTGTCCCCTGACGATCCGCTGGCCGGCTACCTGCTGGAGGCGGCAGGGGCCGTGGACATCCGCCACCTCGACCTGAACTCGCCGGCGCTGAAGGCGTTCAAGGACGCCGGCGTCGTCCTCGTCGTGCCGATGATCTCCGCCGGCTCGCCGATCGGGGTGATCGGCCTGGGACCGCGCAAGTCGGAGCACGATTACACGATCGACGACCGCCACCTGCTGACAGCCCTCGCCAGGTACGCCGCGCCCGCCATCCGGGTCGGTCAGCTGGTCGTCGAGCAGAAGGCCGAGGCGCTGCGGCGGGAGCGGATCGACCAGCAGCTGGACGTCGCCAGGCTCGTCCAGCGCCAGTTCCTGCCCGCCTCGCTGCCGGACATGCCTGGCTGGCAGATGGCCGCTTACTACCGGCCGGCGTTGCGGGTCGGCGGGGACTTTTACGACTTCATCCCGCTGCGCGACGGCCAGGTCATGGTGGTCATCGGCGACGTCGCCGACAAGGGAGTCCCGGCGGCCCTGGTGATGGCCAGCACCCACGCGCTGCTGCGAGCCGCGGCGCTCCGCCTCGTCAGCCCGGGGGCCGTGCTGGAGAAGGTCAATGAGCTGCTGTGCGAGGACACCCCCGCGCACATATTCGTCACATGCCTCGCGCTCGTCATCGACGGCGGCAGCGGTCAGGTCACGTTCGCCAACGCGGGACACGACGTGCCGTACGTGCGCACCGGCCACGGCGTGGCCGAACTGCGCGCCAGGGGCATGCCGCTAGGACTCATGCGCGGCATGACCTACGAGGAGAAGACCTTCCACTTCCGCCCCGGCGACCGGGCCCTGCTGCACAGCGACGGCCTGTCAGAAGCCCACGACTCCAGCCGCGAGATGTTCGGCTTCCACCGGGTCGCCGCCCTCGCCGGCCGGATTGCCTCGGGCCAGGACCTGATCGACTTGTGCCTGCGCGAGCTCGCCGCGTTCACCGGTCCCGGCTACGAGCAGGAAGACGACATCACGCTGCTGTCGCTGGAGAGAACTGGCGGCGCGGCGTGAATCACCCCGCCTATCCCGCTTCCCAGGCGCCCCGGCCGCCCCGGCGGCTCGCGTCTTTCGAGCTTGCGAGCGTGCCGGGCAGTGAGCGCGTCGCGCTCGCGCGGGTCGCGCAGAGCGTGGCAGGCCTTAACCTGCCCAGCGGGCGGCTGGAGAACCTGAAGACCGCGGTCGCCGAGGCCACCATGAACGCCATCGAGCACGGCAACGGCAACCGGTCCGACCTCACGGTGGACATCGAGGTGTTCTTCTCCGGCACCGAGATCACCGTCGCCATCAGCGACCACGGCGGGCGCGGTGACGCGGGCTGGATCGACGGCGGCGAGGTCCCTGATCTCGCCCGCAAGCTCCGCGGTGAGCAGGGGCCGCGGGGCTGGGGGCTGTTCCTCATCCGCAACATGGTCGACCGGCTGGAGGTGACAGCGAGCGGAGAACGCCGCACGGTCTGGCTGGCCATGCGGACTCAGGCGCCCCAGGCGGCAGGTCCTGGGCAGGAAGAATGAAGAATGAGGCACATCGGGGGAGTGTCGTATGGACGAGGCACCCGGCTTGGGGGTCAGGAAGGCCGACGGGCGTACGTCGGTCATCGACATCAAGGGCGACATCACGGCCGCGTCCGAGCCCGCGCTCATGGCGGCGTATGAGGAGGCCGCGCGGCAGCGTGCCCGTCGGCTCGTACTCAACTTCAGCGACCTTGAGTACATGAACAGCGGCGGGATCGGCATGCTCGTCACCATGCTGGTCCGGGCGAACCGGCAGCATCAGGAGCTTGCCGCGTACGGGCTGAGCCATCACTACCGGGAGATCTTCGAGCTCACCCGGCTGGATGAGGCGATCACCATTTACGACGACGAGCGCTCGGCGCTCGCCGGCTGACCGGGGTCGCCGGCTACCGGGGGGAACCGGCCAAAGGGGGGTCATGAGCGAGAATCAGGGTTCGCAGGGCCTGCCGCGGGATGCCGCGAGCTGGGCGACGAAGGTGGACAGGCTGACGGTCGAGGGCGGCCGCTCCGGCGGGATCAACGTCGCGGGCCGCCGCCTCACCGGCCCGGTCCAGGGCTTCGGGAAGATGTGGCGGAAGACGTACTGGTTCGAGACCGGCCCGCAGCTCTCGCCGGAGACCGCGATCGCCACGTGGAAGAAGAACTTCGGCGAGTTCTGGCCGAAGGCGAGCCGCTTCAAGGGGCCGCTGACCGGCCTCGGCCCCGGGGACGTCGCACTGCTCGACGTGCGGGTCGGCGGCGGCGTCAGGCTGTCCACGGGGGTCTTCGTGCTCTACGCGGACGAGAGATCCTTCACGCTGATGACCCCGCAGGGACACATGTTCGCGGGCTGGATCACTTTCTCGGCCGAAGCGCGCGGGGCGGCCACCCGGGTTCAGGCCCAGGCACTGATCCGGGCCAACGATCCGCTGTACGAGCTGGCCATGGGCCTGGGCGGGCACCGCAAGGAAGACCAGTTCTGGATCCACACGATGACCTCGCTGGCCAGCTGCCTCGGCGTGGCTCCCGTGGCGGTGCACAGGCGGACCATCTGCGTTGACCGCAGAAGGCAATGGGGCAACGCCGGGCAGGTATGGCAGAACTCGGTGATCCGGACCATGCTGCATTCCGCCGCCACCGCGATCCCCCGCGCGCGCCAGCCGAGGCCCGGTCCGCGATGAGCATCGCCGCCGCCCGGCGCCGGCGGCTGCCCGCCGCGGTGCTGGCGGGCCTGGCCATGATCGTGTGCGGGGCCGCGCTCATCGCCCTGTCCTTCCTCGTCCGCGAGCCGGGATACCCGGTACAGCCGATCGTGATCGCCGTGCCCACCGCGGCGGTTGGCGTGCTGGTCGCCCGCCATCAGCCACGCAACCCGAACGGCTGGCTGCTGCTGGCCATCGCGGCCGCCGTGCTGCTGAGCACGGGGGCGGGGGAGTACTCGCTGCTCGTCTACCACCTCGGCCATCATCTTCCGCTCGGCCAGCTCAGCCTCGTGCTCTATCAGCTGTGGTCCCCGGCACTCGCGCTGTACCTGCTGATCATCTTGCTCTTCCCGGACGGTCACGTGCCCTCGCCCCGGTGGCGATGGGCGGTGCGGGCCTACTGCCTGCTGTGCGGGGGGTATCTGGCCCTGCTGCTCGGGGTGGCGGCGGACGCCATCGCCACCCGCGAGATCCGGGTCGACGGCTACGGCGGCCTGACCGTGGTCGACTATCCGGCGGGCCGGTTCGCCGTGGCCCAGGACGTGATCCTCGTGCTGACCCTGGCGCTCGGGCTCAGCTTCGCGCTGCGGCAGCTGGCCACCTGGCGCGAGTCGTCCGGCCTGCGGCGCCAGCAGCTGAAGTGGCTGATGTCCGGGGCGATCGTGGCCGTCACCTGTGCCGCCCTGAGCCTGCCCGGCGCCACGGCATCGTCCGGGATCTGGGCGTGGCTGAACGACATCCTCAGCGTCGGCGTCGTCGCGCTGCCGGTCGGCATCGGCGTCGGCATCCTGAAGTACCGGCTGTATGAGATCGACCGGCTGATCTCAAGGACGCTGGCGTACGCGATCGTCACGGGGCTGCTGATCGGCGTCTACGCGGCGCTGGTGGCGATGGCCCATGCCGTGGTGTCGTACCGGTCGCCGCTTGCCGTCGCGGTGGCGACGCTCGCCGCCGCCGCGGTGTTCAACCCGCTGCGCCGCCGCGTGCAGCACGCGGTGGACAGGCGGTTCAACCGGGCGCACTACGATGCCGAGGAGATGATCTCGGCGTTCGCCACCCGCATGCAGGGCGCCGCCGACCTGGATGAGATCCGCGCCGACCTGCTCGCCGTCACGTGCCAGGCGCTGGAGCCCGCCAGCGTCTGCCTCTGGGTGCGCGACAGCCACGAGCGGCGAGAGGAGGCTACTGCGTCGGGGGGGCGGTGAAGCCGTCCGCGCCGACCGCCACCTCAGCCGTCTGGGCGATGTCCGCGACCGGGCGCACCTTGCCGTCGAGGTCGAGGACCGGCGACGCCTCGGAGTACCAGGACGGGATGACCGCGTTGCCCCAGAAGTCGCGCCGCCGCGGGTCAAGCACCGACCAGCGCAGCACCGGGTGGTCCGGGTCGCCGGTGTAGTAGTCCGAGGTGTACACCTCCATCCGGTGCCCGTCCGGGTCGCGCAGGTACACGTAGAACGCGTTCGACACACCGTGCCGGCCCGGCCCGCGCTCGATGCACTCCTCGATGTGCAGGGAGCCGATGATGTCGCAGATCCGCAGCACGCTGTGCGGCTCGTGGGCGAAGAACCCCAGGTGGTGCAGCCGCGGCCCGGCCCCGCCGGTGAACGCCACGTCGTGCACGGTCTGCTTGCGGTACATCCAGGCGGCG
>JASHXJ010000469.1 GCA_030043595.1 Trebonia sp. | reverse complement strand
GCTGGCCGCGAGGCTGACGGCGGCCGGGGTCCGGCTCGTCAGCGAGCCCGGGACGCTCGGCACGCTCGGCGGCGGCTACGGCTTCCGGTTCTTCGATATCGACGGCCGGACGATCGAGGTCTCCAGCGACGTTGCGGTCCGCCGGCACCGGGCGATCGAGGAGAAGGAGCCGATTCCGGTGCGGCTGTCGCACGTGGTGCTGAACTCCACCAATATCGACCGCACCAGGGACTGGTACACGGAGCACCTGGACTTCCGGCTGTCCGACACGCTCGGCGGCGTCATGCACTTCATGCGCTGCAACCCGCGGCATCACAGTTTCGCGGTTGCCCGCGGCCCGCATGTCTCGGTGCACCACGTCTCGTTCGAGATGCGCGGCGTGGACGAGTACATGCGCGGCACTGGCCGGGTGCTGCGCTCCGGCGGCCGGTTCGTGTGGGGTCCGGGACGGCACCTGGCCGGCGACAACACCTTCAGCTACTTCCTCGACCCGCAGGGCAACACGGTCGAGTACACCACCGAGCTGCAGGAGCTGGACGAGGACACCTGGCACCCGCACGTCTACGACATGCACGACCCGATGGTTCAGGACCAGTGGGGCACGGCGAACCCGATGAACGAGCTGGTCGCGAAGGAAAGCTTCAACGACGTGGACCCGGGGCTCTTCAAGGCCCCGCCGATATAAGGAGAGCTGGATGAGACGCGGAATCGTAAGACTCACGCTCGGCCTGGGCAGCGCGACGCTGCTCGTCGCGGCCACTGCGTGCTCGTCGAGTTCGTCGAGCTCGACAACCTCGGCAAGCCCGACAACCCCCGCGGCGAGCCCATCGACGACGGCGAGCGCCAGTCCGAGCACCTCCAGTGCCTCCGCGCTGAGCGGCAGCTGCGGGACGATCCCGAACATCCCCTACACCGACCAGAGCGGCCTGGTGTCCTCCCTGGGCAGCTACGCCGCCAACTACGACGGCTTCGACGGCACGATCTACAAGTCGCCCTGGTCCACCTGGAAGGGCGTGAGCGGCAACGTCAAGGTCGGCATCCTCATCGACGGCCTGGACAACCCCTACCAGACGGCGCTTGAGGGCAGCCTGGAGTCCGGCCTCAAAGCCTTCGGATACAGCACGGTCGCGCTCGCCCCGTCGGCAAGCTCGGTGACGAACCAGCTCCAGGGCTACCAGACGCTGCTCGGCGACGGCGTCAACATGATCATCGCCCAGGTGCAGTCCCCGACGGCGTACAACTCGCTCATCGACAAGGCGGCCAAGGAAGGCATCCCGACGATCGGGGTGCTCAACGACATCGCCGACGCGAACGCCGTCAACGTGGTGCCGAACTCGGTGCTCGGCGGGATGAAGCTCGCGCAGTACGTGGTGCAGCAGGCGGAAGGCAAGGGCCTGATCATGTTCATCCACGGGATCGCCGGGGTGCCGATCGACACCGATACCATGAACGGCGCGAACGACGTGCTGAAGCTGTGCCCGCAGGTCACGACCAACGAGTCGATCGTGACGCAGTTCCAGGCGTCGATCGCCAAGCAGCAGGTGCTGAGCTACCTCAACACGCACCCGCAGGCAGTCAGTGGCGTGATCACCGCCGGCCCGTTCACCTCCGGCGTCATCGAGGCGTTCGAGCAGGCCGGCCGGACCGTGCCCGTGGTCACGAACAACGGCCTCGACGAGGGCGGCCTCGCCTACTGGTACCAGCACAGGTCCACCTACAACGGCGTCGCCCTGGCCAACACCCCCAACGGCCTCGCGTACGCGACGGTCCAGGTCGCGCACATGATGCTCATCGGTGACGGTGTGAAGATCAACACGCTCTCGATCGACCCGCCGCTCGCCACCAACGCGAACCTGACCAAGTACGTGGACATCGACCCGAACTGGACGATCAACACCGCCGGGACCGCCACCGGTCCGGCCGACCTGTACGTGAGCAACGCCTTCATTGATGCCATCTTCACCAAGTAAGAGGCGCCCCCAGGCGAGTCCGCTGGCCGAGGCGGGCCCGGTCGCGTTGCGCGTCACCGGGCTCGCCAAGGCCTTCGGCCCGACCGTGGCCCTGCGCTCGTGCTCGGCCGAGTTCCGGGCGGGCGAGGTGCACGCGATCATGGGCGAGAACGGCTCAGGCAAGTCCACCCTGGTGAAGATCCTCACCGGCGTGCACCGCCCGGACGCCGGGACCGTCGAGCTCGCCGGGGCTACCGCACGCCTGGTCGCGGCGCCCGGGCTGCGCAGCCCGGGCGCCGCCATCAAGGCGGGGATCATGGCGGTCTTCCAGGAGGTGCTCGTCGTCGATTCCCGCTCGGTCCTGGATAATGCCTGGCTCGGCGCGGACGCAACGTTCGGCCGGCACCTGCCCGAGGCCGGGAGGCGTGCCCGGGCGACTGCGGTGTTCGCTGAACTGCTGCCCGACGGCATCGACCTCGACGCCCCGGCCGGCGGACTCCCGCTGTCCCAGCGGCAGGCGTGCGCGATCGTTCGCGTCCTGCTCCGCGAGCCGCGGGTGCTGATCCTGGACGAGGCGACGTCCGCGCTCGACGTGGCCACCAGGGACCGCCTGTTCGCCGCGCTCGGACGGCGCCGCGCGAGCGGGATGTGCACGATTTTCATCTCACACCGGATGGACGAGATCGGTGAGATCGCGGACCGGGTGACCGTGCTGCGCTCGGGCGAGTCGGTGGGCACGCTGGACCGCGCCGAGGTCACGCCGGACAAGCTCGTGCAGCTGATGACCGGCGCGGACCACCTGGCCGGCGGCAGGAGCGCCCACCAGCGGCTTGACCGCCCGGTATCGGCGGACAGCGTGCTCCAGGTGCGTGAGCTGAGGCTGCGCCCCCGCGCGGCGCCGGTCTCGTTCACGCTCCGTGCGGGCGAGGTCGTGGGCCTCGCCGGGCTCGAGGGCCACGGACAGGACGACTTCCTGCGCGCACTGTGGCAGGGGTCACCGAACGGACAGGTGCTCCGCGTCGCAGGGACAGCCGCGACGCCCATCCGGTCCGCCAGGCACGCGGCGGCGCTCGGCATCGGCTATGTGCCGCGGGACAGGCGCAGCGAGTCGCTGTTCGCGCCGCTGTCGGTCCAGGAGAACTTCGGCGTGGTCACGTCGGGCGCCGACCGCAGGTTCGGCCTGCTGTCGCATGCCGCGCGGCGCGCCAGGCTGGCCGGCTACCGGGACAGCCTCGGCATCCGGATGGGCAAGCCCACCGACCTCATCACCACGCTGTCAGGCGGCAACCAGCAGAAGGTCGTCATCGCCCGCTGGCTCGCACGTGAGCCGCGGATCCTGCTGCTCAACGATCCGACCCGGGGCATCGACCTGGGCGCCAAGCGTGACATCTACGCGCTGCTCGACAAGCTGGCCGCCGACGGGGTCGCGGTCGTGATGCTCTCCACCGAACTGGATGAGCATGTCGAGCTGATGGACCGGGTGCTCGTCTTCCGGGAAGGGAGCGTGGGCGCGGTAGTGGAACGCGACGCGCTGTCTCGCGCGGCCCTGGTATCCGCCTTCTTCGGTCAGGAGAGTCCGCGATGAACGCGACGAAGCGGTTCCTGCGATCCCGGCCCTACGCTTTCGCGCTGGTGGTGTTCGTCGTGCTGCTGGTCGCGAACATCGTGGCGCAGCCGAGCTTCGCCAGCCCGTCGAACTGGCCAGAGACCCTGGCCATCTTCGCGCCGTTCGGGATCGCCGCGCTGGCCTCCACACCCGCGATCATGTCCGGCGGCGGCGGCATCGACATCTCGATCGGCCCGCTGATGACCGTGATCGACATGATCATCGTGGCTGACCTGCTGCCGCACGGACTCGGCTCGCCGTGGATCGTGGTGCCCTTCTGCCTGATTGCGGGCGCCGCGGTTGGCGCGGTCAACGGCACCCTCGTGACAGTGCTGCGCTTCCAGCCGGTGGTCGCGACGCTCTGCATGAACTTCATCCTGACCGGGCTGGCCACCCAGATCGAGGGCGCCAGCACGCCGCAGGGCTCCACCTGGTGGACCAACGACCTCGCCAGCTCGTTCGGCCCCGTTCCCGGCGGGCTGATCTCGATCGCCGCCCCGCTGCTGATATGGCTCGCGCTGTCCCGCACCGCGTACCTGCGGAACCTGTACGCGACGGGCGGTGACGACGCCGCCGCGTTCTCGGCCGGCGTGGACGTGACCCGGGTCAGGATCCTCGGCTACGCGATCGGCGGCCTGTTCGCAGGTGTCGGCGGGCTCGCGCTGATGGCGGTGCTGCGCGAAGGCGAGGCAGGCGACGCGACGATGTACACGCTGGTCGCGCTGGCCGCGGTGGCCCTTGGCGGCACGGCGTTCACCGGTAAGCGCGGCAGCCTGATCGGCACGCTGCTCGGCGCCGGGTGCATGTACCTGATCACGAACGTGCTCAGCGCCGCCCGCGTGCCGGACACCTGGACCGACGCGATCTACGGGCTGCTGCTGCTCGTCGCCGTGATCTTCGGCGCCGGGCTGGCCAGCGCGACACAGGCGAGGACGACATGACGACGATCGGCGTGCAGGCACGCCAGCTCACGTCCCGGCACCAGGTCGCCGACCTGCAGCGACGGTTCCCGCTGCTGCAGGTCGTGGCGCTGGTGGTGCTCTACCTCGCGGGCGCGGTGACCATCCCCGGCTGGACGTCCCGGGACACGATCTCCTCGATGCTCGTCATGGCCGCGCTGCTCGGGCTCGCCGGGGCCGGGTAGACGATCGTCGTGCTCGGCGGCGGCATCGATTTCTCCGTCGGTTCCTTCATCACCGCGGGCGGCGTCTTCATCACCGAGCTCACTAGCGTGGACAACTGGCCGACATGGGCCGTCATCGTGGTCGCGCTCGCGGTGGCCGTGGCCGGCGGCGCCCTCAACGGCGTGATCTCCTACCGGTTCGGCATCGAGCCGCTGATCGTGACGCTCGGGGTCGGTTCGCTGCTGACAGGGGTGCTCACCGGCTGGACCAGCGGCGCGGTGAACGGTACCCCGCCGTCGTGGACCGATTCGGCTGTCTCGGTCACCACACGCACGTTCGGCATCCCCGTGCCGCCGATCGTGGCCATCTGGGCGGTGCTCGCGGTGATCATCGGGATCGTGCTGGCCAGAACCGGGGCCGGGCGCAGCCTTTACCTCAACGGCACCAACCGGACTGCCGCGAGGCAGGCCCTTGTCCGCACCGGCTGGGCGTGGACCGCCGGGTTCATCGTAAGCGCGCTGCTGGCCACGTTCGCGGGCATCCTGCTGGCCGGGGACGGCGGCGGCAACCTGGACGCGGGTGACCCGTACCTGTTCCTCGCGCTCACCGCGGTGATCGTCGGCGGCACGATGTTCGGCGGGCGCGGCGACTACTGGCGCACGGTTCTCGGCGCGCTCATCCTGACCGTCGTCAGCTACCTGCTCGAGGCCCACAACTACAGCACCGGCGTGCAGGAAATGGTCTACGGGCTGCTGATCATGATCGTCGTCGCCATGTACGGCCGGGAGCGGAAGATAAGGGACAGGGTATGAACCTGCAGCACCACCACGTCGGGCTGTCCGTATCGGACCTGGACCGGGCGAAGAAATGGTACGCGGACGTGCTCGGGATGACCGAGGGCTACGCGTTCGAGCTGCCGCCCTTCGGAGTGCGCGGCTGCTTCATGGTCGGCCACGGCACCCGGGTCGAGCTGTTCGAGCGGGCCGGCTCTGCCCAGGGAATCGGCGGGCAGGATCCGCCGGCCGCGCTGCTCACCCGCGGCTACGGGCACGTCGCCTTCGCCGCTCGTGACCTGGACGCCACATTCACCGAGGTCGTGGCCCGCGGCGCGGCGCCGGTGTGGGATCCCCGGCCATCCCCGGAACCAGGAGTGCGGATGGCCTTTATCGCCGACATCGACGGCAACCTCATCGAGATGATCGAGGCCGCTCCGGGAACGCCAGGGTGGACCGCCAGATGACAGCCATCGTCAAGGCGGCCCAGCCGTCCGCCGCCACCGCGGCCGGGCTGGAGGCGGTCCGCGCGACGGTCTCGGCGATCATCGCCGACATCCGCGAGCGCGGCGAACCGGACGAAGTAGGCGCGGCGGTCATCGCGATGCTGCGCATGCCGGGATTGTGCGGTGCCGATATCGACTTGTCGGCCGGGATGGTCGCACCGTGAGAGCTCAATCTCTGACTCAATCTCTGACTCGATCTCTGACAGGGAGCTGCGGATGGGCGTGTCCAGGGTCCTGATCGTGGGCGGCGGCATAACCGGCTGCGTCGCGGCGGTCGCGCTGGCCAAGCGCGGGGTGGAGGTGGAACTCGCCGAGATACGGCCGGAGTGGACCGGCACGGGGCACGGCATCACGCTGCAGGGAAACGCGCTCCGGTCCTTCCGGCTGATCGGCGTGTGGCACGAGGTCCGCGTGCACGGTTTCGAGTTCGACCGGGTGCGCCTGTCCCGCGCGGATGGGTCACTGATCGCCGAGGTGCCGACTCCGCTGACCGGCGGCCCCGACCTGCCGCCAACCCTCGGCGCGCTTCGCTCGGACTTGCAGCGGATCCTCGCGGCCGCCGTCTACGCGGCCGGGGTCCGGGTCCGGCTCGGGGTGACGATCGCCGGGTGGTCGGTTGAGCCTCCCGCCGTCGACGTCTCGTTCACCGACGGCACGTCGCAGCGATACGACCTGGTGGTAGGCGCGGACGGGATCCGCTCCGCGACCCGGTCCCGGCTCGGCATCCAGGCCGCGCCGCAGCCGACGGGCATGTCGATCTGGCGCGTCCTCGCCGCGCGCGCACCCGACATGACCTGCGCCGAGCTCTTCTACGAAGGACCTAGGTACAAGGCCGGCTACAGCCCGATCTCGGCAAGCCACGCCTACGCCTACCTGCTGGACGCCGACACGCCAGCGGCCGGTCCCGGTGCGCGCGCGCCGGGCGCGGTGCTGCGCGAGCGCGCGGCCGGCTACCAGGGGCGCTGGGCGCCCATCCGGGAGAAGATCACCGACGACACCCCGGTCAACTACCAGCGGATCGAGTCGCTGCTCGT
>JASHXJ010000468.1 GCA_030043595.1 Trebonia sp. | reverse complement strand
CGGTCGTAGATCGGGCCCATCGACTCGGTCACCATGAAGTCCTGGCTCACGAAGTCCGAGACGCCGCTGAAGATGCCGTTGCGCTGGGCTTCCCTGTCGATCCTGAAGTCGTTGTCCATGGTGAACTGACGCGGGATGATGCCGTCTCTGCGGCCCGTTATCGGGGTGGAGAACGGGGCGACGGAGAAGAGGTTGGCGCCGCCGAGGTTGCGCGGGTTCTGCCGGTCCCTGGTGGTGACGAAGTAGCGCCAGCAGTTCTCGTCGTCGATCGGGATGAACATCCCGTGGCCCGTGCTGAAGGGGATGCTGGCGACCATCGTCGAGTAGGGCACCGCGTACGCGGTGATGCGCACGTGGGTGTTGCCGTTAGGCGTGCTGCGGATGCCGGCGTAGCGGTACCCGTACCAGGTGTCGTGGACCTCAAGCCGCGGTGCGCGGTCGTGCCGCCAGAACTTCCACGACATGGCGTTGGACGGGTAGCCGGGCTTGTCCGAGCCGTCGTCGGGGATGTTGTCGACCCCGTCCCACTGGTGCAGGTGGGAGATGTGGGCCGTGTCGATGTTCCCCTCCATCGCCTGCACCCAGTTGCAGGTCGTGAGCTGCTTCGCCGCCATGAACTCGGCGGCGTCATGGCCCTCGGTGCCGAAGTCCCGGAAGGGCGTCATCGTCTCCCGCGGACCCATGTAGGCCCAGACGACGCCCCCGGACTCGTGGGTGGGGTACGCCTTCATCCGCACCTTCTCGCAGAACGGCACCGGCTCGCTCGGCATGTCCACGCACCGGCCGTCCACATCGAACGCCCACCCGTGGTAAACGCAGCGGATAGCGGCGTCCTCGTTGCGGGCGAAGTACAGTGACGCGCCGCGGTGCGGGCAGTTCTCCTGCACCAGCCCGACCCGCCCGATCGTGTCCCGGTAGGCCACCAGGTTCTCGCCGAGCAGCCGCACCCGCAGCGGCGCGCCTCCCGGCTCGGGGATCTCGGACGTCAGGCAGGCCGGCGTCCAGTAGCGACGCAGCAGCTCGCCCATCAGCGTCCCCGGCCCCACCCGGGTCAGGATCTCGTTCTCTTCCGCCCTGAGCACGGCGCACCTCCGCATGACCCGACGACCGGGCCGCTTCCACGTCGGACCGGCCTTTTCACCGTCTCACTGAGCTAACAATGTTGTCAATTGTTAACTAAACAAGATTGTCGACGTGCGGCGACGTCCCGTTCTTGCGCAGGCGGGGGGACGTGGGAGACGGTGGTAGGCGGCGGACGAGACCGGACAGGAAGGCGGCAGCCGATATGCGGTTCAGCGCGGAGACGACGTCGGACGGCGTGACGGAGCGCATGTTCGCGGTAGGCGATGTTCCCGGCGCGGTGTGGGCGCCTGCCGGGGCCGCCGGACCGCGGCCGCTCGTCCTGCTCGGCCATGGCGGCGGCGGCCACAAGACGGCGCCGGCGATCACCGCCCGAGCCCGGCGCTACGTGACAGCGAACGGGTTCGCGGTGGCCGCCATCGACGCCCCGGGGTGGGGCGGCAGGCCGGTCCCGGCCGAGTACGAGCCGTTCAACGCGGAGATCGAGGAACTGACCGCGGCGGGCAAGCCCCTCGGCGAGGTGTTCGCACGCCGGGGTGTCGTCGCCGCGGCGCTCGCGATACCCGAATGGCAGGCCGCCATCGACGCGCTGACCGGACTCGACTGGATCGGCGCCGGCGCCCCGGTCGGCTACTGGGGCGTGTCGCTCGGCAGCGCGATCGGCGTGCCGCTGGTGGCGGCCGAGCCGAGAATCAGGGCTGCCGTTCTCGGCCTCATGGGCCTGGAGACACTGGCTGAGCCGGCCGCCCGGATCACCGTGCCGGTCGAATTCGTGCTCCAGTGGGACGACGAGATCGTGCCGCGCGACTCGGGGCTGGCGCTGTTCGACGCCATCGGCTCGGCGGAGAAGACGCTGCACGCCAATCCCGGCGGCCACATGGACGTCCCGGTGTTCGAGGTCGAGAGCTCGCAGCGATTCTTCACGCGCCACCTCGCCCCCTGACGGGGTGGCACGGAGGGGCCCGGCCGCTCGGGCTCAGGCGGGCTGTTCTTCCATGCGCTCGATGAGGACGGTGCCCAGCTTGTTGCGCCGGCCGGCGAGGTTCTCCGCGGTCAGCCGCAGGCCGGATACCGTGGCTTCGGCGCCGGCGATGGGTACCCGGCCGAGCTCGTGCGCCAGCAGGCCGCCGACGGTCTCCACGTCCTCCGCGTCCACCGCCACCCCGAACAGCTCCTCGAGCTCGGTCACCGGGAGCCTCGCGGTGACCCGGGCGGTGCCCGGCGCGAGCCACTCGACCGGCGCCCGCTCGTTGTCATACTCGTCGGCGATCTCGCCGACGATCTCCTCCAGGATGTCCTCGATCGTGACCAGGCCGGCCGTGCCGCCGTACTCGTCGATCACGATCGCCACGTGAATCCGCTGCACCTGCATGTTCCTGAGCAGCTCGTCGATCGGCTTGCTCTCGGGCACATACGTGGCGGGCCGCATGACCTGGTCGATCCGCTCGGTCTCCTCCGCGCCCGGGTGCTCATGCACCCAGGCGACGATGTCCTTGAGGTAGGCGATCCCGATCACGTCGTCGGTGTTCTCCCCCACCACGGGGATGCGGGAGAAGCCACTGCGCAGCGCGAGGGACAGGGCCTGGTCGAGGGTCTTGTCACGCTCGATGAACACCATGTCCGTGCGCGGCACCATGACCTCGCGGACGATCGTGTCACCGAGCTCGAAGACCGAGCGCACCATCTCCCGCTCCCCCGGCTCGATCTCGCTGCGCCCCTCGATGTAGTCAACCAGGCCGCGAACCTCGGGCCGGGCGGTCAGCTCGGCGTCCGCGGTGCGGCCGCCGAGTGGTAGCACGCCGGCCATCGCGTCGAGCAGCCGCGCCAGCGGCCCGAGCATCACATGCAGCGGGCGCAGCAGCCGCTCCGCGGTGCCCGCCACCCGCTCGGCGCGGCGTCGGCCCATGGCACGCGGCCCGACCCCGATGAGCACGTACCGCGCGACGAGGAGGGCACCGGCCGCGGGCAGGAACACCTGCCACCCGCCACCGAGCCAGTGGGCGAACGCCAGCGTCATGAGCACCGCCGCCGACACCTCGGCGCACACCCGGATCAGCATCAGCAGGCTGCCGTACCGGGTGAGTGCCTCGGCGTCGATCCTGGACATGGCGGCCTGGGCGCCGGCGCACCAGCCAGCGACGAGGATCAGCGCGATCGCGGCTACCAGCAGCCACCCTGCGGGTGACATCAACCAGGTCCCTTCTGCCCTTCCCGCCAGGCCCGGAGCAACTCGCCCTGCAGCCCGAACATCTCGGCTTCTTCCTCGGGATCCGCGTGATCGTAGCCGAGAAGGTGCAAGATCCCGTGCACGCAGAGCAGCTCGAGCTCCCGCTGTGCCGAGTGGCCGGCCTGTCGCGCCTGCACGGCGGCGACCTGCGGGCACAGCACCACGTCGCCGAGCAGGCCCGGCTCCGGGCCTGGCTCCTCGACGCCGACCCGGCCGCCGTGCGTGCCGCCTATCGACGGCGGGCGCAGCTCATCCATCGGGAACGAGAGCACGTCGGTCGGCCCGGGCTCGTCCATCCACTTCACGTGCAGGTCGGTCATGGCGGCTTCGTCGACGAGCAGCACGGACAGCTCGGCCAGCGGGTGGATGCGCAGCCGGTCAAGCGCGAACCGCGCTACCGAGGCGAGTGCCAGCTCGTCGACCGCCACCCCCGACTCGTTGGCGATTTCGATGCTCACCTGACTTCCCCGATCCTGTGCTCAGCGGCCGCGGCGGCGCGGCGGCTGGGCGCCAGTGCGCCCCTGGGCCGCCTGGGCCTTCGCGTCAAACCGCTCGTAAGCGTCAACGATCTTCCCGACCAGCTTGTGCCGGACGACGTCGTGGCTGGTCAGCCGGGCGAAGTGGATATCGGGAATGCCGTCGAGGATGTCCTGCACGATGCGCAGGCCGCTCACCTGTCCGGTCGGCAGGTCCACCTGGGTGATGTCACCGGTGACCACCATCTTGGAGCCGAACCCCAGCCTCGTGAGGAACATCTTCATCTGCTCGGCCGACGTGTTCTGCGCCTCGTCCAGGATGATGAACGAGTCGTTCAGCGTATTGTGCGTCAGCAGGAAGTCTTCCGTGGTGTACAGAGAGTCGGCTGCCGCCACCGAGATGCACACGGCCTCGGCGTTGCCAGCCGGCTCGATACTCTCGATGAACCGCATCGGCCGCCCGCCGCCGCCCGCCGCACGGTACGTCGCCAGCTTCCGGCTGAGCCGGAACGGCTCGATGCCTTCCGGCAGCCGGATGTCGACAGTGTATGCGTCGTGCCGGTGATGGACGGCGCGCCCAGCAGCCTGGCGCACACGGTTGTAAGCGACACCTCCCAGCGACCTGACCAGGAACAGCACGTCGTCACGCAGTCTCGGTGAGGTGGTCGCGTACTGGATTCGGCATGTCCTGCCCCGCTGGGTGACGGGTCCGCCGTCCGTGTCGAGCAACCCTTGCAGAACAGCCAGCCGGACACCTGCCGAGTTGTAAAGATAGCGGTCAGGCACGAACTTGGTGGTCGATCGCGTACCGTGCAATCCGAGCCCACGGGCCACCCCGGTAGCCGGATTCTCCACCAGGATGCTGCTCTCCCATGGCGACGTCAGCTGGTTCAGCTGGTAGTCGGGTCCCTTCTTGGGCCGCACTTGGATCCCCGGCAGCCGTAGCTGCAGCTCCCGCGCAAGCTCGGGGTCGCCGGTGGCGAAGCTCGGCGTGGTTGTCCCGGTCAGGCAGCCGTCGCCGAGCAGCAGCCCGAGCGCGTACGGGTCCATCGGAACTTCCTGGTACGGGAAGCACACCGGTGCGCTGTGCAGTGGGAGCTCGTAGCGGTGGCAGTGACCGGCGCGCAAGTCGCCGATCATCTCGCGAGTGGTCAGCACCCGAAGCGGCTTGCCGCGACGGCGATCGTCGCGGGTCGCCACCGCCCACAGATGATCCCCTGAGCACAGCGTGGAGGCCCCGTCCTGCGTGGTGACCCGGTAGATGTCCTTCGCGCCCTGCGGGTACACGCCGATGACCGGCGTCGGCTCGCCGTTCGACCCGATGACCAAATCGCCCACCATGAGCGAGCCGATCGGCCGGAAACCGTCAGCCGTCAGCACCGGCGTACCGGTCGGCTGAGCTCTTCCCCGCATGTACGCCAGCGGGGCGATCTCGATCGTGCCGGACGCGGTCAGCTTGGGGATCGAGTCGGGGTCGATCATGTCGTGCAGCGCGTCGTAGAGCGGGCGCAGGTAGGGGTCGATCTTCTCGTACAGGGTGCCGGGCAGGAAGCCG
>JASHXJ010000060.1 GCA_030043595.1 Trebonia sp. | reverse complement strand
ACCTCGACCGCGCGGTCCAGCCCTTCCTTCTTCGACGCCCCCCGGTGCAGCCGGACGGACTCCGCGATCTGGTCGCCGATCGTCCACGTGGGGTTCAGCGATGTCAGGGGGTCCTGGAAGATCATCCCGACCAGGTTGCCGCGGACCTGATCCATCCTGTCTTCCGGCAGGGCGGCGATATCGGTCCCGTCCAGGAGGATCTGGCCGCCGGTGATGTGCCCGCCGCCCGGCAGCAGCCGCATGACCGACAGCGCGGTCATCGTCTTGCCGCTCCCCGATTCGCCGACGATGCCCAGGCACTCGCCGGGGTCGACGGTCAGCGAGACGCCGTCGATGGCGTGCACGACAGACCTGCGCAGCCGGATCTCGGTGCGCAGGTCCACTATGTCCAGAAGCGGGGCCATGAGGTCCTCTCAGCGCCGTTGCAGGCGGACTTCGAACGCGTCTCGCAGGGCGTCGCCGATGAAGTTGATGGCGATGACGACGAGGATGATCGCGATGCCCGCGGGGAAGATCTGCCACCAGTAGCCGTCGTAGACCGCGTCCAGGCCCTGGTTGAGCATGCCGCCCCAGTCGGTCTGCGGCGGACGGATGCCAAGGCCGAGGTAGGACAGCGCGACAACGAGCAGGATCGCGTCGGCGACCTGGAAGGTCGCGTTCACGATGATCGTGCCGACGGAGTTCGGCGCGATGTGCCTGAAGACGGCGCGCGCGGAGCCGCCGCCCATCACGCGCATGGCCTGCACGTAGTCGCGCACGCGCAGCGACAGCGCCTCGCCGCGGATCAGCCGGGACGTGGTCAGCCACGAGGTCAGCGCGATCACCAGGATGATCTCGATCTCGGTGGGCGGGAACATCGAGACGACGACGAGCGCGAGGAACAGCGTGGGGATCGCGAGCAGCGCGTCGACCAGCCGCATCATCACCGCGTCGGTAATGCCGCCGAAGTACCCGGCCACCGCCCCCCACAGCGTGCCCACCCCGGTGGCGATGATGGCGGCGGCCAGGCCGACCTCAAGCGAGATCTGGCCGGCGACCATGAGCCGGCCGAGCACGTCATAGCCGTTCGCGTCGGTGCCCAGCGGATGCCCGGGGCCGGGGGGAAGGTTCTCGTTCGCCAGGTTCACGTGGATCTGGTCGGTGTGGTAGAAGAACGGGCCGAGGAAGCAGAACCCGAAGATCAGGACCAGCAGCGTCATGCCCACCAGCGCGAGCTTGTTGTCGAGGAACACCTCGAGCCCGCGCATGAACATGCTGCGCGGCTTGCTGGCGGGCAGGGCTCCCGGTGCCTGGGCCTCGGGTGTGGCGGTCTGGCTCGCGGCGGTCATCAGCGGACGTACCTGACACGCGGGTCGAGCACCGCGTACGCGATGTCGGCGAGCAGCGACCCGACGACCGTGGCGATCGCGACGACGATGACGAAGCCCAGCATCACGGGATAGTCCTGCCGCTGCGCTGACTGGTAGAACAGGTAGCCCATGCCGGGGTAGTTGAAGACCGACTCGGTGATCAGCGCGCCGGCGAAGATGGCCGGCAGCGACAGCCCGAGCAGGGTGGCGATCGGGATCAGCGAGTTCCGCAGCACGTGCCGCCACAGCACCCGGCGCTGGGAGGCTCCCTTGGCCCGCGCGGTGCGCACCCAGTCCTCGGTGAGGTTGTCCAGCACGGCCGACCGCATGTACCGGCTGAACAGCGCGATCGTCACCAGCGCGAGGGTGACCACTGGCAGCGTCATGTCATGCCAGTCGGTCAGGTCGTTCCAGACGCCGCCCTGCGGTCCCTCCGGGCCGAACCAGCCCAGCTTCACGGAGAAGACCAGGATGAGCACGGTGCCGACGAAGAACGTGGGCGCGGCGTAGAACAGGAACGACAGCCCGGTGAACGTGTAGTCCGCCGTCTTGTTCCGCCGCACCGCCTGCAGCAGGCCGATCGGCACCGCGACGATGAGCGCCAGGATCGTCGAGGCGCCGACCAGGATTATCGTCTTCGGCAGCCGCTGGCCAAGCAGCGAGGCGACGCTCTGGTCCAGCGTCCAGGAGAACCCCAGGTTGCCCCGCAGCAAATGCCCGAGCCACAGCAGGTACTGCTGGAACCACGGCTTGTCGAAGCCGTACTCGGCGTTGAAGGCGGCCAGCGTCGCCGGGTTGCGGTAGCTGGCGGGCCCGAGCACCGCGATCGCGACGTTGCCCGGGATCGCCCGCAGCAGGATGAACGTGATCACGGTGACGATCAGCACCACCACCGCCGCCTGCAGGATCCGCCGGATGAGGAAGCCGATCACGCCGCGCCGCTCATGAGACGAAGTACCAGAATTCCGGGTTGAGGTTGAGCGTCGTGGACTGCGGGATCACGCCGCGCAGGTTGTTCGTGATCTCGCTGAGCTGGTAGACGCCGTCGGGCTGCCAGATCACCGGAATCTGCTTGGCCAGGTAGTCCTGCCACGTGTCGAGCGGTGTCACCGAGTTCGTGGTCAGCGTCGCGCCGATCATCGAGTCGTTCTGCGGGTTGGTGTAGCCGCCGGAGTTGGAGCCGGAGCCGGACAGGAACAGCGTCTCGCCGGACGGGTAGTAGTCAGGCACGAACGTCCAGCCGCCGCCCCAGTTGCCCATGTCCCAGGCGCAGGAGGTGTGGGCGACCACGCAGTTGGCCGCGGCGATCGCGATCACCTGGTCGAACGGCTTGGGCTCCAGGTTCAGCTTGATGCCGACCAGTGAGGCGTTGGACTGGAGCTGGGTCATCTCCGCCTCAATCCAGTTGGTCCCGGTCGCGTACGGCAGGTTGAACACCAGCCCCTGCCCCTTCTTGATGCCCGCGCCGCACAGCGACGGGTTGGTGCAGGTCGTGACGCCGTTCGGCGTGACGGCCCAGCCGTGGCTGGTGAGCAGCTGCTTCGCCATCGTCGGGTTATAGGGGAACGGGTCACCCGCCTTGCCCTGCGAGGACAGGTAAGGGGTCGGAGGATACGTGCCGACCGGGCCGACCGTGTAATTCCCGTAGCCGCGCAGCGGCCCGTCGATGACCGCCTTCTGGTTCATCAGGAGCTGCAGCGCCTCACGGAAGTACAGCTGCTTGATGATCGGGCCGTTGCCGGTCGTCGACTGGTAGTTGAGCGGGAAGTAGTTGATCGACCAGGTGTAGAGCGGGTCGAGCGTGTACCCGGTGACCGGGTTGGTGCCGACGGTCGCGCCGGCCGGCTTGGTGGGCGCGTCCGTGGTCGGCAGGTAGCCGACGTCGATCTTCTGGCTGCCGCCGTGCGCGCCGGCCTGCAGGACGTTGTACTCCGAGCTTTCCGTGGTGAACGGGACTTCCTGGAACTCCGCCAGGGTGGGCTTAGGGCTGCCGGAGTAGTCCTTGTTCGGGACGAACGTGGATGCGCCGTCGGCGTTGAAGGCCGAGAGCTTCCACGGCCCGTCGACGACCGACCAGATCGGCGACGACACCCAGCCGGCCATGTCCTTGGACTGGCTGTCGAGGTAGCTGTACACCGCGGCGCAGTCGCTCACCGTCGTGGTGCAGTGGCTCGGCCCTGACGCCGTGCGGTCCCACGCCTCCGGCATCGGGGTGATCTGGCTCAGCTCGTTGGAGGTGAACCAGGTCGGGTTGTAGGCCTTGTCCATCGTCATCGTCACCTCGGTCGCGTTGACCGCCCTGACGTTGCTGACGTTGGTCGGGAAGCCGCTCGGTACGTACGAGCCCCAGTCGGCGGCGCCGACGGCCTGCATCATGTGGATCCAGAACAGGACGTTATCGGCGGACACGGTCTCGCCGTTGGACCACTTCCAGCCTTTGAGCTTGATGGTGACCTGGTTGCCGTTGTACAGGGGCGCCTCGGCGAGGCTGAGCGAGACGTTCAGCGTCGGGCTCGCCCCGTTGCCGAACCAGTAAAGCGGCCGGTACATCAGGTACTGGAAGTCGAACAGGTTCACGTCGCTGATGACCGTGCTGCTGATGTACGGGAAGATGTACGTCGGAGG
>JASHXJ010000467.1 GCA_030043595.1 Trebonia sp. | reverse complement strand
CGAGCTCGCCCGGACGGGGATCGCCGCCCCGTACGACGTGGTGCGCGCCGCCCGGTACGCGGCCGCGGCCCAGCCGGCCTGGGCCGCCCTGCCGCACACGCAGCGGTCGGCGATCCTGCGCCGTGCCGCCGACATCTGGCTGGCGAACGCCGCCGAGATCGAGCAGTGGGTCATCAGGGAGAGCGGCAAGATAGGGCCCGCCGCCCAGTTCGAGACCCACGTCGCGACCGGCGAGGTCTACGAGGCGGCCACGCTGCCGTCGCGGCCATACGGCGAGCTGCTTCCCAGCGAGAACCCACGGCTCAGCTTCGCCGAGCGGGTCCCCGTCGGGGTCGTCGGCGTGATCGCGCCGTTCAACTTCCCGCAGATCCTGGCCATCCGCTCCGTGGCGCCCGCGCTCGCCCTGGGCAACGCCGTGGTGCTCAAGCCCGACCCGCGCACGGCGGTCTGCGGCGGCGTGGTGCTGGCGCGGGTCTTCGAGGAAGCCGGGCTTCCCGACGGGCTGCTGCACGTGCTGCCCGGCGGCCCGGATGCCGGGGAAGCCCTGATCACCGATCCGCTCGTCCGGCTCATCTCATTCACCGGCTCCACCGCCGTCGGCCGCCGTGTCGGCGAGCTGGCGGCTCGCCACCTCAAGCGGGTTCACCTGGAGCTGGGCGGCAACTCCGCGCTGGTCATCCTCGACGACGCCGACGTGGCGAAGGCCGCGTCGGCCGGCGCCTGGGGATCGTTCCTGCACCAGGGCCAGATCTGCATGACCACCGGCCGGCACATCGTCCAGGAGTCCGTCTACGACGACTACGTGGCGGCGATGGCCGAGAAGGCGGCGCATCTGCCCGTGGGCGACCCCACCACCGGCCAGGTCGCGCTCGGCCCGATCATCGACGAGCGGCAGCGGGACAAGGTGCACGCCCTGGTCACCGCCAGCACCGACGCGGGCGCCAGGCTCGCGGCCGGGGGCACCTACGAGGGCCTGTTCTACAAGCCCACCGTGCTGGCCGACGTCACGACCGAGATGCCCGCGTACGCGAACGAGGTGTTCGGCCCCGTCGCCCCGGTGCTGAAGTTCGGCACCGTGGAAGAGGCCGCGGAGATCGCCGCCCGCAGTGAGTACGGCCTGTCCCTCGGCATCCTCACCAAGGACGTGATGCGCGGCCTCGACCTGGCCCGGCGCATCCCGACCGGCATCGTCCACATCAACGAGCAGACCGTCGACGACGAGCCCAACGTCCCGTTCGGCGGCATCCTCGACTCGGGGACCGGCACGCGCTTCGGCGGTACCGCCAACCTTGACGCCTTCACGGAGACGCGCTGGGTCACGATACGCGCAGACATCGCGCCTTATCCCTTCTGAGATCGCTCCTGAGATCCCTGCCGGGATCCCTGCTGGGATCCTTGCTGAGGTCCCCGCCGGGATCCCCGCTGGCCGGCATCGCGGTCCCGGTCGGCGCGCCCGTGCTGCAGCGGGCACGCCGCCCGGGCCGCTACTCTCAGTCCCATGGACGCGCAGCCGTCATTGTCGGTGCCCGAGTGGCTTGTGCTGGCCATCCTCGGCCGGCAGCCCATGCACGGCTTCGCGGTCGCCCAGCTGACCGCTCCGGACGGTGAGCTTGGCCGCGTCTGGCAGATCCCCAAGGCGGTGATCTACCGCGCCATCGGCCGGCTCCTCGACGCCGGACTGATAACTCCCGAGGGGACGGAGCCGGGCCTTGGACCGCAGCGCACCGTTTACGCCGCCACGCCGGACGGTGCTGCGGCCGCGCAGTGCTGGCTGCATACGCCGGTGGACCACGTGCGGGACATCCGCTCCCAGCTGCTGCTCAAGCTCGCCCTGCTCGACCGGGCCGGCGACGATCCCGCCGACCTGCTGCGCAGGCAGCGCGAGGTCCTTGAACCCATCGCGCACGCGATCGAGGCGAGGCGGAGTCAGTCTGACGGCTTCGACGCGACGCTGCTCGCCTGGCGCCAGGCGACGGCGATAGCCGCCCTGGACTTCCTCGACATGATCACCATCACCGCGTCCCCGCGCGCCTGAGCAGAGGCGATCAGAGCAGGAGCTGATCCCGGCCGAGCATGCGGGGCAGCGGAAGAGCCCAGAATGGACCCCAGTACCCGGTATGCGGCTGGGGATCGAGTTGCTGTGCGAGCAGCTTCTCGTGCTTATCGGGATACTCGTTCAGCGATCCTGCCAGTCGGTCCAGCCGTTCGGTCGCGGCTGCCCGGACCCATCGCTGTGCGATGTCCTCCGCAGGGTGATCGGACCGTACATGAAGCCGGATCACCCGCTTCGGCGGTTCGCAGACAGTCGCGGTCACAGTCCCTGGGCTGGCAAAGCTGGTGCGCGCGTTCGCGCCCGTGATCAGATTCGCGAGGTTCTCATGCCGGACCTGGCCCGCGGCAGTGCGGCCTGACCGGCGTGCGCTGGCCCGCGCGGCGCTGAAGGCGGTCAGCGCCAGGCCCGTTGCTCCGCCAACGATGAGCCAGGACATGTCGCCCTGAGTGAAATCGCGTATGTCATAGACCAGACGCTGACTGGTCAACGTCAGGGAAGCCTTCTCCTTGGACGTCCACAGCGCTGCGAATTGCTCGTGCCCTCTGGCAGCCTGGGCGGATTCGGCGGCCAGGATCGCGGCGCCGGTCCACAGCACTTGTTCGCCCGGCGCCAGCAGCAGCCGGCCTTGGGCGTCGAATGCCGGGATTGTGGCTGGATCGATCGAATCGGCGCCGAAATCGCACAGGTCGAGCATGAACCTCGGAGCACGGCTATCGATCGGCTTACCAGCCGCGTGCAGCCGCACCCGCCTGCTGAGATTTCTCAGCTCGTCGGCCGCATCCTTGTCGGTCTCACGTTGCGCTCTGCCTCGCGCCAGAGCGCTGATGACGCCCGCCGCGAGCTTGTCTGCGCCTGCCTTCGGCACGTAGACGGCGTGGTAGCTGACTCGGGTAGCGTTCCCCGACGGCTGGAATTGCAGCGAACCTGCCGTGCCGTCCGCTCCCTCCCAAGACAACGTGTGCGGCGGCTCAACGCGAGTGAATCGGCAGCTGATACTCGTCCGGTCGTCAACCAGGGTAAAGACGCCACCGACCCGGGGCGGTTCAGTGAGCAGCACTTTGTCATAGCCCTTGAGCCAGCCAAGCGTTGACGCCGCTAGCCATGATGTCTGCGCGTCGCCAGGCAGGTCCGCAGACGCGTGTCCGGAGAACTTCAAGATTCGTTCCTGTCCATCCCTTTTATGAGACCAACCAAGTTACTCTCCGGCCGCTTTACTGGTCCGCTTTACTGGAAACAGCTGCCCGGCAGGCCGGTCACCGCGAGGGCGATAATCGCCAGTGGCGCCAGCTACCGCCGGACGGCCAGCGCGAAGAAGCGGTCCGCTGCGTCGTCGTAGGCGGTCAAGTCCCACCCGGCGGACCGGGTGGATACCCGCAGCGGGCCGGAAGCGAGCGGCTCGTCCGGGGCGAGGGTGCGGCCGTGCCGTGCGGCCAGCGCCGCGCGCCCCGACGGGTGGAACAGCACCAGCAGCCCGCCCTGGCGGGTGATGCGGGCAAGCTCGCCCAGCCCGGCCACAGTGTCGGGCAGGTGGTTGACCAGGCCCGCTGCGAACACCGCGTCGGCGCTGGCGTCGGCCAGGGGCAGCCGGCGGGCGTCGGCGAGCAGCAGCACGGCGCGCGCGGCCCGGCCCGGGCAGCTCGCCTCGCGGAGCATCTCGGGCGTGATGTCGATGGCGATGACGGAGCCGCGCGGGCCTACCGCCTGGCGCAGGGCGGGCAGCGCACGGCCGGTGCCGCAGCCCACGTCGGCCACCACGCCGTCGCGCGGGATGCCAGCCTCGGCGACAGCGGCGGCATAGGCGGGCAGGTCGTTGCCGAACTTTGTGTCCCAGGTGGCGGCGCGGACCGCGAAGAACGCACGGGTCTCCGTGATGTACCACTGCCCGCGCGCCGCCAGTGGCTCGGTGACGCGGCGGATCACCGGCCAGGAGGGATCATGCATGTCGATGACGATGGCGGCCCCGGACTCGCCGTCCTGCCTGGAATCGCCGCTGCCGCGCGCCCCGGGAGCCGTGCGCAGCCAGATCACGACGTCCCACTGCCGGCTGGCGCGCAAGCCCGTGCCATCCGCCAGCCTGATCGCGACCGCGTCCGCGCTGCTGCCTTCCGCGACGGCTTCCACGTCAGCGCCGGGCAGCCGTTCGCAGCACCGCCCGCGCGCGTTCAGCGCCGCGGCCAGCCGGTCGGCGAGCATCGCCCGCTGCGTCCCCTCCGCACCGTCCCCATCGACGAGCACGTCCGCGGCCCCCGCGGGGAGCAGCGCGGCGATACCGCTCACGAGCTCATCCCATCGCGCGCGGCTGGCGCTTGTCATCGCTCGCGGTTCCAGGACGGGTGTCTCAGGCAACGGCACGGACCCATCATGCAGATTCCGGAGATTACTGGGCAAGGCACCAGCATATGCGGCACCACAGGCCAAATGAGATCGCACGCGCGATCGCCCCGTCCCGGCTCGGGTGCTTTACGTTACAGTCGCAGCGTGCCCGTTTTCCGGATCAGGGAAGCCGCGGACCTGCTCGGCGTCAGCTACGACACGATGCTGCGCTGGGCCGACAGCGGCCGCATCGACAAGACCACGGACGACACGGGCCGCCTCGCGGTGGACGGCGCCGCCCTGGCCGAGTTCGCGCGCGAGCGGGCAGCGTCAACCGCCTCCACAGGGAGCGCGCCGGTGGCGGCCCAGTCGGTCCGTAACCGGTTCACCGGCCTGGTCACCCGGGTGATCAGGGACACCGTGATGGCTCAGGTGGAGATCCAGGCCGGCCCGCACCGGTTCGTGTCGCTGCTCAGCCGCGAGGCCGCCGACGAGCTCGGCCTCGAGCCAGGGATGCTCGCCGTGGCAGCCGTCAAGGCGACCAACGTGGCCGTCGAGATCCCCGCGGCCACCGTCCGCAGGCCCGCCACCCGCCAGCCCGGCCCCTAGCCCCCGTCACCGCAGATCTGCTCTCTACACCCGAAAACGACCAGGTACCTGTCCGGCGATAACGGTCTGCAAGCCGCTTAGGACCCGAACGGAAGGACAAACCAGGACAAAAGGTCCGGAAAAACATGCGTTTCGGGTCCTATGTGCGCGGCGCCGGACCACCATGTGAGATGGCCGCCCGCCCGGGGCAAGCCCGCCCGCGAACGGCCCGGCCAAGGTCGCACGCCCGCGAACGGCCCGCGGCAAGGCTCGCGCCAAGGAACGGCCAGGCCAGGGACCAGCCCCTTGTGCCAGCACAGCGCTTGTAGTCTCATTGTTACTACGTCAAGGCCCGGCGTGTAACCGCCGCGGCCAGCGCGCGGCCACCGCGGGCAAGCCGCAACGGGCAAGCCGTAACAGGCAAGCCGTAGCGGGCAGACCGCACCAGGGCCAGCCGCAACGGGGTGGCTGTCCCCGCCGCGCGGCAAGGGAGATGAGTACAGCCATGACAGTGACCGTGGACCGCAGCGTCGAGGAGTTCACCGCCGCCCCCAGGCAACTGTTCATCAACGGCCAGTGGACGACCGCGGCGTCGGGCAAGACCTTCGACACGCCCAACCCGGCCACCGGCCAGACCCT
The DNA here is from genome assembly GCA_030043595.1 of Trebonia sp. Classification (GTDB taxonomy): domain Bacteria; phylum Actinomycetota; class Actinomycetes; order Streptosporangiales; family Streptosporangiaceae; genus Trebonia. The sequence goes on along the minus strand of JASHXJ010000467.1, from coordinate 7,995 downwards.
GGCCCGCATCGCGGAAGGAGACGCCGCTGACATCGACAAGGCGGTCGGCGCCGCCCGCAGGGCCTTCGACGACGGGCCCTGGGGCCGCCTGACCCCATCCGAACGAGGCCGCATCATCTGGCGGATCGGCGATCTCATCCTCGAGCACGCCGAAGAGCTCGCCCAGCTCGAGTCCCTCGACAATGGCAAGCCCTACCCGGTCGCCCTGGCCGCGGACATCCCGCTGTCCGCCGACATGTTCCACTACATGGCCGGCTGGGCCACCAAGATCGAGGGCAACACAATCGACATCTCGGTGCCCTACATGCCGGGCGCGAACTTCCACACCTACACGCTGCGCGAGCCGGTCGGCGTGGTCGGCCAGATCATCCCGTGGAACTTCCCGCTGCTCATGGCCGCGTGGAAGCTGGCACCCGCGCTGACCACGGGCAACACGGTCGTGCTCAAGCCGGCCGAGCAGACTCCGCTCACCGCCCTGAAGCTCGCCGAGCTCATCGCAGCGGCGGGGGTCCCCGACGGCGTGGTGAACGTCGTGACCGGTTTCGGCGAGACCGCGGGCGCGGCGCTGGCCGCGCACCCGCACGTGGACAAGGTAGCGTTCACCGGCTCCACCGAAGTCGGCAAGCTGATCGTCCAGGCCGCGGCCGGGAACCTGAAGAAGGTCTCCCTCGAGCTAGGCGGCAAGTCCCCGAACATCGTCTTCGAGGACGCCTCGCCCGCCGCCGTCGAGGGCGCGGCGAACGCCATCTTCTTCAACCACGGCCAGTGCTGCGTGGCCGGCTCCCGGCTGTTCGTCCAGGAGGGCAGGTTCGACGAGGTGGTCGAGGGCGTCGCCCAGATCGCCCGGTCGATCCGGCTCGGCCCGGGCATGGAATCGGGCACGCAGATGGGCCCGCTGGTCTCCGACGAGCAGCTGCGCCGGGTCACCGGCTACCTCGAGTCCGGCCTGGCCGACGGCGCGACCGCCGTCACGGGCGGCACCCGGCACGGTGACCAGGGCTACTTCGTCGAGCCCACGGTGCTGACCAACACCCGCCCGGACATGAAGGTGGTCCGCGAGGAGATCTTCGGCCCCGTGGTGGTGGCTGCCCCGTTCAGCAGCATCGACGACATCGCCGCGGCCGCCAACGACACGGACTACGGGCTCGGCGCCGGCATCTGGACCCAGGACATCTCCAAGGCGCACGCCCTGGCCAAGAAGATCCGGGCCGGCTCGGTCTGGATCAACTGCTACAACGTCTTCGACGCGTCGCTGCCGTTCGGCGGGTACAAGCAGTCCGGCTGGGGCCGGGAGATGGGCCACGAGGTGCTCGAGGCCTACACGGAGGTAAAGGCCGTCACCACACTTCTCTGACATTATCCCGAACGATCCCTGGCGACTCTCCCGGGCAACCGCTCCCGCTGGCGGTTGCCCGGGTCAGGTCGCCTGCTGACCCGCCCGCAGCTCCGCGATCTGCGCGCGGGCGAGGGCGACGAGCTCGTCGTTCGTGTTCGCGTGGCCGTTCAGGCCCCATCCGCCGTCAGGCGCCTCGGTGAGCAGGACCCACGTGCGCCCGGCGAGTGCGGGGTCTGCCGCGGCGGCCGCGACGATGTCGGTGAGCTGGCGGACCACGGCGAGCTGCTTGTCGCGGTTCAGCGCGCCCGCGTTGGTGAGTACCTGGACCCGCACGTAGGTGGCGTCGCCGTCGACGTTGGCCAGCGAGCCGGCGGGCAGGTCGTGGATGAACGCCGCGGTGTTCTTGCGGAATATCGGGATGTCAGGGACCTGCTCGATTGTCATCACGGCCGTGGCCAGGTCGATGGCCAGCTTGTGCTTGTCCGCGAATGTGCCGGCCGCGGCGTACACGTCGATCATTGGCATTGGCTGCTCCTCACAGTCGTTGCGCCGAGGCTACCGGTAACCGGCGGGCCCGTACGGGATCGTCCCGGATGGCGGCGTCCGCGCCCCGTTCAGCACACTTGGCGCGGATAATCTGGTTTCCTTCCCGGCAAACCCCTACCTTGGAGTAGCCAGGCATTCGGCATGGTCAGGTGTGGTGCGATGAGCGCTGGGAGGCGGGATCGTGGGGGTACGGCGTGCCCTGAGGAATGAGCTGGACCGCGTTCTGCGCTGGGCCCGGTCGTCGTGGATCGACATCGCCTGGGTGGTGTTCGTCGGCATAAACCTGGCCGGCATGCAGGCGATGGGGAACTGGTCGACGATCCCCTTCCTGGTCATCTGGGTGAGCCTGACGCTCGTTTACGGCTTCCGGATGTGGCGGCTGCAGCCTGCCATCCTGACGGTGGCCCTGGTGACGCTGGCCACAGGGGGGATCATCGGCGAGCAGGTCGTGGCCGGTCAGCAGGGCGCGGACTACCTGGTCGAGGTCCCGCTCGTCGCCGTCATGTTCCTGGCGATGGTCTGGCACGGGCGGCGGCGTCAGTCGGCGCTGGAGGAGCGGCTCGCGGCGATGGAAGAGGTGCAGCGCGTCTCCCGGGAGAACATGCGCCTGCTGGAGCAGCAGCAGCTGTTCCTGCTCGATGCCTCGCACGAGCTCGGCACGCCGATCACGGTCGCGCTCGGCCACGCCGAGCTCATCGAGCAGACGGTTACCGACAAGGCGGTCGCCGAGGACGCCCGCGTCGTCGTCGGCGAGCTGGCCAGGCTGCGCAGGCAGGCGGGCCGCATGCTGCTGCTGGCCTCGGCGGGAACTCCGGGCTTCCTTGACCAGGCGCCGGTGGCGGTCGACTCGCTGGTGATCGACGCGCTTGACCGCTGGGGGTACACGCCCCGGCGCTGGCGGCTGGGGGAAGTGGCCGAGGCGACCGTGCTCGGTGATCGCGACCGGCTGGCGGTGGCGCTGGACGCGCTGCTGGAGAACGCCGTGGCGCATACCGAGAAAGACGACCGGATCGAGCTCGGCGCCCGGGTCGAAGACGGGCACGCGGTGCTGTCCGTGGCGGACTCGGGCTGCGGCATCCCGGAAGCAGACCAGGAGCGGATCTTCGACAGGTTCGCCCGCGCCAAGCCCTTCCGCAGCCGCGAGGCCGGCGGGTTCGGGCTCGGGCTGCCGGTCGCGGCCGCGATCGCGGAAGCGCACGGGGGCTCAGTCCGGGTGCACAGCACCGACGGCGGTGGTTCGACATTCGAGCTGCTGATACCCCTCAGCCAGGCGCCTTCGGCAGAGACAGCCACGCGTTGATCACACCGCTGGTGAGGCTGGCAAGGACGCACCCCGGGCCAGAGCCTGGCCCGTGCATGTCGTTGAATGCAAGGAGAATTCGCGCAGCGAAGGAACGAAGCGACCGAAGAGGAGCCACGCATGACAGTCGGCGCAGTCACGGCAGACGGGCGAGCCCGCGTCCTCGCGGACGGCAATCAGCTGCCCATGCTCGGCCTTGGCGTCTGGCAGGTGCCCAACGGCCCGACGTGCGTGAACGCCGTGCGCTGGGCGCTGGAGCTGGGGTACCGGCACATCGACACCGCCCAGGCCTACGGGAACGAGGAGAGCGTGGGACGGGCGCTGCGCGACAGCGGCGTACCCCGCGAGGACGTGTTCATCACCACGAAGTTCTATCCGGCACGCCGCGATCCCGTCGCCGAGGCCGAGCAGAGCCTGCGCAGGCTCGGCGTCGACCAGGTGGACCTGTACCTCATCCACTGGCCGCAGCGCGGCCCCACGTGGGCATGGCCCGGGATGGAGCGAGCCCGCGAGCGCGGCCTCACCCGCTCCATCGGCGTCTCGAACTTCAGCGCCGCCGAACTCGACCAGGTGGTCGCCGTGGGCACGATCGCCCCGGCGGTGAACCAGGTGCAGCTCAGCCCGTTCTGGTACCGGCGCGGGCTGCTGCAGGCATGCGAGCGGCTCAACGTCGCGGCCGAGGCCTACAGCTCGCTGGGCACCGGCCACCACCTCGGCGACAAGAAGGTGCGCGAGATCGCGCAGCGGGCCGGCCGCACGCCTGCGCAGGTGCTGCTCCGCTGGTGCCTGCAGCACGGTGTCCCGGTCATCCCCAAGTCGGTTCACCGCGAGCGCATCGAGGAGAACGCCCAGATCTTCGACTTCACCTTGTCCGCCGCCGACATGGCCGAGCTCGACGCGCTGGACAAGACAAGGGGCACGGACAGCGCCCAGGAACGCGGCTGGTGGTGACGCACGGAGAGTCGTGCTGCGGCCGGGGGGTACTTACAGCTGTCCCGCCAGCACCGCTTCCCGCAGGGTCGCCGGCCGGTCACGGACGCCGGCCATGATCAGCGCGCCATCCTTGTTGTAGGCGGCGGCCCCGGCGGCCTGCAAGGCGGCGCGGCTGATCCTGTAGTGGTGACCGCACAGCAGCAGGTCCACCAGGTACGGGCGGCCCGCCGCCGGCGGCATGACCACCCTGACCTGCGGGCTGGCAGGACAGCAGCAGGCCCGGCTGGCCAGAGGCAGCGGACCTTCCGCCGCTGACGGCCCGGCCGCCGTGCCGCTGGCGACCGGCGGGCTGAAGTGGGTGAACCAGTGCTTCATGGGCACTAGCATCACGGCGGCCGGGCCACCGCGTAAGACCGCGGGTTGCGACGTAATCAGTTGATAAGAAACGCTCCGGGCGCGGCGCAGCGCGCTAGCTGACCGCCTCGAGCAACTGACGCCGGCTGGCCGCGTGCTCCCTGATCCAGTTGTCGATCAGCGCGTCGCTTTCCCACGAGGTGATCAGGGCGTAGCGCGGCCGCGGCCCCGGGTGCCAGACAACGTGCCAGAGGCGCTCGGTGTCGATGACCACCTGGATGCCGGGGTGCAGCCGGATGCGGGTTTCTGTGGCGGGATCGTCCTTGTCCTCGCGGAGGATGAAAACCGACTGTCCAGGGGTGTCGTCCAGCTCGAGCCAGGAGCGGACGACCCAGCCGGTCCCGTCCGGGTTGAGCCGGTTGTTGTCGTCCCTGTGCAGCTGGCGCAGGGCTGTCGGCTCGTCGCTCGGGCTGAGCTTGATGACGCGCACCCGCCCGTAGTTGCCGCCGATCTCCTCGACGTAGTGGATCAGGCCCGGGGCGATGGCGGCGTTGGATGTCCACACCCCGAACTTGTCCGCCTTGCCGCTGTCCCAGAAACCGCGGCACTCCATCGCGCCGGTAGCCGATGCGAGCGGCGCGAAGTTCGTGTCGCCGCCGCTCTTCCAGTCCATGTACTCCAGTGACTCCCACTCGGTCGACGGGATCGGCTTCCCGTCATAATCGCCGAGCACGACATAACCTTTCTCAGCCAAAATGTCGAGTTTGTAATGCATGTAGCCCCCTTGTCGCGGTTAAGTCCTCGCGTCGAGGATGTGATCATCAATCTACCCAGGTGAAACGCCGTAACCAACACAGCAGGGGATAACTTCCCGCACGCGGCAATTGCCCGCCAGAGGGCAATTGCCGCGCGTCCCGCAATTGCCTGCCGGGCGTGCAATCGCCTGCCATGCGCCAATTGAGCGTCCGTCAGGAAAATTAGCGAGAGAAATTTCCCCGGCGCGGATGGATTGCCGCCGGCATGGGTAAAGTGCACCGGGGAACAGGACGGGGGCGCGATGTCAGCGGAGGCGGCAAGAACCCGGCGGACGGACTTTTACAACGACCCCGCCTTCAACTACGCCGAATTCTGGATCGGCCGCGACTACGAGCACCACGCCGAAGTCATCGCCTTGCGGCGGCTGCTGCGCGGTCGCAGGTTTGCCCACGCCGTCGACATCGGCGGCGGCTACGGCCGGCTGAGCGTGATCCTGAGCGAATACGCGGACCGGGTGACGCTCGCCGACCCCAGCACGCAGCAGCTGGACCTGTCGGCCCGCATCTTTCCCGGCTCGCCCTTCGACCGGCTGCTCGTGGACGCCATGCACCTGCAATTCGACGACCGCAGCGTCGACCTGGCCACCCTGATCCGGGTACTGCACCACCTGCCCGATCCCGAGCCGGAGTTCGCCGAGGTGTCCCGGATCCTGCGACCGGGCGGGTACGCGGTCATCGAGGTCGCCAACTCCGTGCACGTGGGCCGCCGGGTCGCCGGCCTGCTGGCCGGCCGGCGCGCTTCGGCGGCACCGGTCGACATCCGCTCCGCGGAGTCGAGGCTGCGCGGCACCGCCCCGTACGTCAACCACCACCCGCGCACGATCACCCGCCAGCTCGCCGGCGCCGGGCTGCGGGTCAGTCAGGTCCTCTCGGTCTCCAACCTGCGCCACCCGCTCGCCAAGGCGGTGCTGCCGCAGTCCGCCATGCTCGCCGTCGAGCGGCTGGCGCAGCAGCCGCTGGGCAGGCTCTACTTCGGCCCCAGCGTGTTCCTCCTGCTGCGGAAGACCGCCGTCCCGGCATAGCGCCGCGCGGACGGACGGCTTGACGCAGCGGCCGGCGAGCAATCAGGCTCATCGGGTGGATGCCTCCTTCGGGACAGTCTGGGAAGCTGTCGCCGCTGCCCTGCCGGCCGCGGTCGCGATCTCCGAGCCAGGGCGTGACTACACGTACGCCGAATTCGAGGAACGCGCCGCGCGGCTGGCCTCCGCGCTGGTGAGCGCCGGGGTGGGGCCCGGTGACAAGGTGGCGTGCTACCAGTACAACGGGGCGGCCTATCTCGAGACGGTGTTCGCCGCCTTCAAGATCGGTGCCGTGCCCGTCAACGCCAACTACCGGTACACCAGCGAGGAGCTGTCGGCGCTGCTGGCGGACGCCGACACCGCGGCCCTTGTCTTCAGCGGGGAGCTGACCGCCAACGTCACGCATGCCGCCCGACACCTGCCGCGGCTGCGGCTGCTGGTGCGCACTGGCGACGCACCGGGCGGTGTGAACGGCCCGCAGACTCCCGAGCTCGAGGACGTGATCGCCGCGGCCAGCCCCCGCCCGGCGCAGCCGCGCCCGGGGTCGGATCAGCTCTTCATGTACACGGGCGGCACGACAGGCCGGCCCAAGGGCGTGATGTGGCGGCTGGCCGAACTGCAGGCCTCGATGTCAGCGGGGCTCTTCCTGCGGCTGGGAGTGCCCGAGCCGCCCGGCACGCCAGCCGAGGCGGCCCGGATCGCCGCGACCCTGCGGGCCGAGGGCAGGGCGCCGGCCGTGCTGCCGGTCGTCCCGTTCATGCACGCGACCGGGCTGTTCACAGCGATGGGAACCCTGCTGGCCGGCGGCCGTGTCGTCACCACCCGCCCCGGCCCGCTGGACGCGCGCCATGTCTGGGAGACGATCGCCAGCCAGCGCGTCCGCACCCTCGTCGTGGCCGGCAACGCGGTCTGCCAGCCGCTGGTCGACGAGCTGATCGCCGCCGAGCAGGCCGGGCGGCCCTACGATCTCAGCTCGCTGAACTCCGTCACCAGCTCAGGCACCGTGCTGAGCGACCGGCTCAAGCGCGCCCTGCACGAACGCGCCAGCGTGACGATCACCGACGCCCTCGCCTCGAGCGAGGGGGGCCCGTTCGCCCTCGCCGTCACCTCGTCCGTCGCTGACCTGCCCGCCCGGTTCTTCCCCGTGCCCGCCGCGCGGGTAATCACCCTCGACGGCAAGCCGGTTCTCCCGGGCAGCGGCGCGGTAGGCGTCCTCGCGTTCAGCGGCCCGATACCGCTCGGCTATTACAAGGACGATGCCAAGACGACGACGACCTTCAGGACCTTCGACGGGGTCCGCTACTCCATGCCCGGCGATCTGGTCGAGCTGGAGCCAGACGGCGCCATCCGGTTTCTCGGCCGGGGCTCCGGTGTCATCAACACGGGCGGTGAGAAGGTCCATCCGCAGGAGGTCGAGGACGCCCTGCTGGCCCACCCCGACGTCACCGACGCCGCCGTCGTCGGCGTCCCTGACGAGAGGTGGGGGGAACGCGTCGTGGCCGTGGTGGCCACCGCGAACAGCTCGCTGACCAGCGAGGAGCTCCGGGAGGCGGTCCGGCGTCGGCTGGCCGGGTACAAGGTGCCGCGCGCCGTCGTGCTGCTTCCCCGGCTGCCCAGGACCCCCACAGGCAAGCTCGAGGCGGCCGAGGTGCGGCGCATCGCCCGCGCCAGCCCGTCCCCTCCGTAGTCAGA
>JASHXJ010000466.1 GCA_030043595.1 Trebonia sp. | reverse complement strand
GGCTCCGCGGCGATCGCCGGGGGCGGCGGCAGGCCCGGCATGGTCTGCGGGGCCGCGGCCGGCACGCCCGCGCCGGTCCCCGCGGCACCAGTCGGTGACGCTGCCGCGGGTGCGGCGTGTTCCCACCAGGTCGGCCTGAGCGTGTCCTGCAGGCTCTTCGACGCTACCCAGCCGGGCGCGCAGCACTCCTTGAGCTTGGCGAGAGCCCTGGTGATGCCAGGGTCGCCCAGCCCGTCCAGGTTCTTCCAGATGTCTGTCTGGAAGGGCGGGCTGAAGTCGCTGCGCTCGAACAGCATGTTGTCGCCGTTGTTGAACTTCGGCCACAGCCCCGGATCCCTCGCCAGACTGCTCAGGGCCAGGTAGATGACGAGCCCGGAGAAGGTGTCCATGTAGGGACCCCATCGGGACTGCGGCCTGCCGCCGGGTGGCTGGAAGCTCGGGTGCCCCGACTCGGCCGGCGCTTCCTGGCCCTGCAGCGGCGGGATCCACACGCTGTCGAAATCCACCAGCCGCAGGTGACCCTGCCGGTCTACGAGAATGTTGCCGTGCTGCAGGTCGCCGTGCGCGAACTTTACCCGCTGCAGCTCGCTGACCAGTTCCATCCACCGTACCGCAAGCGTGCCAAGCGCGGCGTTGTGGCGGCTGTCGGCGAGGTAGCCGACGTACTCGTTCAGCCGCTGGCCCGCGATCCACTGCATCTTGAGCACCGGCCAGGTGGCACCCTTGACGCGCACTTCCTTGCTGTACCAGGTGACGTTGCCGACGTACTTCTCAAGCCCGTTGTCCGCGGCGAAGCTGTCGAGCGCGGCGTATCGTTCCGGGGTGGAAGCGTCCTGGCGGGTGTAGCAGCGCAGCGCGTAGTCCTCGCCGCCGATCGCGACCTGGAACACGACCGCGCTGCTGCCGGCGATGCCTTCCGGCCCGAGCAGCCCCTGGGTGAACGTAGCCGTGCGCAGATCTGGATTGGTGAAGGCGGACGCGGGGTTCTGCAGGGCCAGTGAGTAGTCAACGGCCGACGGGTACGCGGTCACAGGCACACCACCACTGTGTTTACTGGCTTAGAAAGCAAACGAATGCGCATGAGCGTGACGTCGTCGTCCTTCATCGCCATAGCCCGCCGGTGCTTAGCCACGAGCTGTATGAAAAGCGCGGGGTGGACCAGGTCGCCGAGCACTCGCCAGAGCGTCGGGTCGCCGCGTTCGACACAGGTGATCATCCACTTGGCGAACGCGTCCGTCGCGGCGAAGATCATGTCTCCGGGGGCGAGCTGGCCCTGCCGGTACATCAGCTCCTCGCTCATCCGGCCAAGCCGCTCCGGCAAGGTGCTGATGCCCTCGGGCGTGGCCGCGAAGTCACTGGACCGCAGCCGCGGGAAGTGGTCGACAAGCTGCCCGTCCCGGACATGGAACAGCACTGAGTCGCCAAGGGCAACGGCCTGCCAAACCGGCTTGGGGGTGTCGAGTCCGAGGATCTGCCCGCCCACGAACGTGGCCAGCGTGCCCTGCCGGATCTTCAGCTGTTCTATGTAGTCGGCTGTGGCGGGCATCGTGGCCTGCCACTGTTCCTGCATGGCCTTGAACCAGGCGGTCATGGTCCCCCGTTCGAGCTCGGGCCAGCTCACCGTGCCGGTCTGATCCGGCGACACGAACGACCCGATCAGCTGTCTGACCCAGCGCTGGGACTCGTAGGCTTCCGTGGCACCGTCCGCGACCGCGAACCTCACCCACGTGGGATCCCCGCCTCGGGTGACCCCGAAGGGACCGCCCGCCGCTCCGTCCTCCCATTCACCCGGCGCGTACCCCTCTTTCGGGGCGTGGAAAAAGACAACCTGGATCTGCATTCCGTTGCCTGCTCCGGTCAGTCGCGCATCTCGACCCTGGTACCGATCTCCAGGATCTTGACCAGCAAGGTCGAATCGGCGACGTTGAACGCGAATCCCCGGGAGCCGGGGACCAGGGATATCCCGGCGCTCGTCGCGTTGCGGATCATCGGGTCCGGCAGCACGCTGCTTATCCGGAACAGGTCCGGCCCGGGAGCCGGCAGCCCGTTGCCCGAGGCAGGGAAGACCACGTTCCCGGCGGGCTCGGGCGCCACGAAGATGTTGAACAGCAGTGCCTGCCCGTCCTGCGTGGCGATGCCGGTCAGGCGCTGCGCCCAGTCGTCCAGGGTCGCACCGTCGAACGGATTGTCGGTCACGAAGCCGTCGGTGATGTTGATGATGATCGGCGGGAAGGACTCCGGGTGCATCTGCGCCCACTCGTACACATGCTGCCCGGCTACCGCGATCGCCTGGCACATCGGCGTGCGGTACCCGTTGATCGGCTCGACCCAGACCGGCATGCGGACGGTCGCTCCGCCCGCGTCGGGAGAGGCGACTTCTCGTACCGCGATGGGGTTATCCCGTATCTCGGGAATCGGCACCAGGGCGCGGTTGGCGAGCTGCCCGCCGAACGCGGACTCGACGCCTTCGCCGCCGGCCACGGGACGCGTCCCGTACCCGAAAATCCCCACGTCGAAGTAGTGGTACGAGATTCCCTGTCCTTTCTGGGCGCGCAGGCACAACTCCATGAGAATGCTGTTGATCGCCCTGGCGGCCCCCTGGGCCAGGGACTCGTTGCTGCCGCCCCATGGCCGGCCCATCGAATCCGAGCGGTCTAGCAGGAATACGATGCAACCCGGCCGTTTGCGGCTGATCGACTGTTCGTACATCCGAATCTCCCCGGTCGTGAGGAATTACTGAGGTAGCTATGCTCGCGGCCGGTTCGCCCGCCCGCGGGCATCCGGCCGTACGTGAATGGCGGGCCATGGAGTGCCCGGCTGCCAGGTCCACCGCTGGCCGCACTGCTGGCACCCGAAAAGCCATTCCGCCGCCCGGTTGTCGACATCAACGCGGAAGGCGGCGCAGTTCGGGCACTGGGCGATGTGCGCCTGGTCAAGGAACTGGGACAGGTCCACCTTCCGCGGGCCCGCCTGGGCTGAGCCGCGCCCGGGGCGCCCGTGGGACCTCGCGGCCACATGTTCCTCCCACCAGTCCCCGCCGGCCTGCGACTGCACCAGCCGGACCGCGGCGGGCTGAACGGGCGGGTCCAGCGTCGCCCGCTCGCCGGCATGGGCATCGTCGCGCGGCCCGAGCGGGACGGTCGCCTCGCCAGGGAGCCGGCCGCCGGCAGGCGGTAGCGCGTGGCCCGGGGCCGGCCCGCCAGGTCCATGACCGGCGGGCGGACCCGCGCGCCGCTGTGCCGCCGGATTCCGCTGATCGAGCAGGCCCGAGTAGAGGACGACCACCATGATGGCGCCGACGATCAGCGAGAAGAGCACGGCGACGACAGAGGACTCGTGCGTTATGTCGGCGGCCGCGAGGCCGCCGAGCACCGACGCCACGACGAGCAGGACCGACCAGGCCAGGTCTGCCCCCCTGCTCTCGGGCTCGCGCATCCGGCGCGGACTCATGCGCGCGTCCCTTCTCCCTTAACAGGCGGCTTAGACGGCGACTTCTTGGGGTGC
>JASHXJ010000465.1 GCA_030043595.1 Trebonia sp. | reverse complement strand
CGGTGATCGGGTCGGGGGCGTGGACGATGAGCGTGATGGTGATGAACCTCATGAGGCGGCACTCGCAGTCACGGGCCTGCCCGGCCGTCCCGCCTCGTGCGGGCGTCCCAGCGGGGCAAGGCCGAGGTGGTCGCGCAGCGTGCTGCCGGTGTAGTCGGCCCGGAAGACGGCACGCTCCTGGAGCAGCGGCACGACCTGGTCGACGAAGGGGGCCAGGCCATCTGGGGTGATGTGCGGGACGAGGATGTAGCCATCGGCGGCGCCGGCCTGCACGAACTCGTTGATTGTCCTTGCCACGGTCTCGGGCGAGCCGACGAACGACTGACGGCCGGTAACCTCGATGATCACCTCGCGGGCGGAGAGCCTGCCTTTCTCGGCCCGGGCGCGCCACTCGTTGGCCAGGCCGACCGGGTCCTTGGCGAACTGCCGCACGCTGGCGCGGCCCTTGGAGATGAGGTTCTCGCTGACAACCGGGTCGAAGTCAGGCAGCGGCCCGTCGACGTCGAAGCCGGGCAGCTCGGTGTTCCACAGCTGCTCGATGAAGCGCAGCGCGGTCTGCGGCGAGACCTGCGCACGGCGCACCTGATGGGCGATCTCGGCCGCCTCGGCGTCGGTGTCGCCGAGCACGAACGTCGCGGCGGGCAGGATCAGCAGCTGGTCCCCGGTGCGGCCGTACTTCGGCAGGCGGCCCTTCACGTCGACGTAGAACGCCTGGCCCGCCTCAAGCGTGGAGTGCCGCGAGAAGATCGCGTCGGCCGAGGAGGCGGCGAAGTCGCGGCCCTGGTCAGAATCGCCGGCCTGGAAGATGACCGGCCGTCCCTGCGGGCTCCGGGGAACGTTGAACTGCCCCCCGATGCCGAAGAACGCGTCCTTGTGCCTGAAGGTGCCGGGCGCCGGCGTTGCCAGGAACCGGCCATCCTGCTTGTCGGCGATGATCTCGTCGCCGTGCCAGGAGTCCCACAGCTCCGTCGCGGTCCGCAGGAACGTCCGGGCGCGCTCGTAGCGGTCGTCCTGGGCCAGGTAGCCGCCGCGCCGGAAGTTCTCACCGGTGAAGGCATCCCAGCTGGTCACCACGTTCCAGGCAGCGCGGCCGCCGGACAGGTGGTCCAGGGTGGCGAACTGGCGGGCCACCTCGTACGGCTCGTTGAACGTCGAGTTGATGGTTCCGGTGAGGCCGAGGTAGTCGGTGACCGCCGCCAGCGCGGCGAGGACCGTGAAGGTGTCCGGCCTGCCGACGACGTCCAGGTCGTAGATCAGCCCGTTCTGCTCGCGAAGGCGCAGCCCCTCAGCGAGGAACATGAAGTCGAACTTGCCCCGCTCTGCGGTCTGGGCGAAGCGGACGAACGAGTCGAACTCGATGTGGCTGCCAGCTGCCGGATCGCTCCACACCGTTGTGTTGTTCACGCCAGGGAAGTGGGCGGCCAGGTGGATCTGCTTTGTCATGGCTGGTGTCCTCAGCTGCGTTGGTGGAGCGTCGGCGTCCCGGTTGGCGGGGGCCACGGCTGACTCCGTTTCGCCGCGCTGCTACTCGTCCGTCTCCGCTAACGGAACAGCTTTGTCGATTATTTCGCCCGACATGATCGGCAATGTCGCCCCGCAGCCAGGCAGCGTCCATTTTCCCCTACGTCCGCGACCCCAAACCCTGCTCAGCATATTCCCTATATTGTCGATTGAATTTAACGGTTAATGTGCTTAGGGTGGAGCCGTGACCGACATCCGACCGCTTCATCTCGCTGTTGCGCTCGACGGCGCCGGGTGGCACCCGGCTGCCTGGCGCGAGCCGGACGCTTCCCCCGACCAGCTGTTCACCGCCGGCTACTGGGCCGGCCTAGCCGCCGAAGCCGAGCGCGGGCTACTCGACTTCATCACCATCGAGGACTCCCTCGGCCAGCAGTCGACCCGCTACGACGGGCCTGACCCCCGGACTGACCAGGTGCGCGGCCGTCTCGACGCCGTCTTGATCGCCAGCCTGATCGCGCCGCTGACCAGGAACATCGGGCTTGTGCCCACCGCCACGGTCACTCACACCGAACCGTTTCACGTGTCCAAGGCGATCGCGACCCTGGACTACGTCAGCTCCGGGCGCGCGGGCTGGCGCGCGCAGCTTTCACGGCCCTGGGAGAACTCCCTGTTCGGGCGGCGGGAGGACAGCGCGTTCCGGCTTGCGGACTACCAGACGCCGGCGGGGCAGCGGCAGGTCGCGGAGCGTTTCGACGAGGCCGCCGACTTTGTGGAAGTGGTTCGCGAGCTGTGGGACTCCTGGGAAGACGACGCCGAGATCAGGGACGCCGCAACCGGCCGGTTCATCAACAGGAACAAGCTGCACTACATCGACTTCAAGGGCCGCTGGTTCGCCGTCCGCGGGCCGTCCATCACGCCGCGGCCGCCGCAGGGCCAGCCCCTGGTCACCGCGCTGGCCCACGCCACGATCCCGTACCGGTTCGCCGCCAGGGCCAGCGACGTCGTGTACGTGACACCGCGTGACGCGGGCCACGCCCGCGCGATCGTCGAGGAGGTCCGCGCCGAGCAGGAGGCAGCCGGGCGCGGCGGCCAGACCCTGCACGTCTTCGGCGACCTGGTCGTCTTCCTCGGCCAGACAGCGGACGAGGCCGCCGCGCGCAAGGCGCGGCTCGACCAGGCGGCGGGGTCGCAGTACGAAAGCGACGCCCTCATCTTCACCGGTACGCCGGCCCAGCTCGCAGACCTCCTGCTCGAATGGCGAGGTGGCGGGCTGTCCGGGTTCCGGCTGCGGCCGGCGGCCATCCCCGGCGACCTCCACCTGG
>JASHXJ010000464.1 GCA_030043595.1 Trebonia sp. | reverse complement strand
GGCGCCGTCGGCCGCGGGCTTGCCCGCGGCCCGGACCCCCGGCACGCCGTTCGCGGCCCGCCGTGCTGCCCGCCCGATCATGTGTCCATCTAACCAACTACCGTGGAGTACATGCGTTCTTACCGCGAGCACTTGCGGGTGCCCGTCAGCTGGTGGCTGCTCGCCATTCCCTCGATTGTTATCCTCGGCGGCGAGCTTTATGCCGGCTTCGGCGGGTTCATCCCGCCGCTGATTTACGCGGTGTTCACCGCGGTCGTGGCGGGCTTCCTGCTGGCCTGGGGTGCCGCGAGCATCGAGGTGGCGGACGGCGCGCTGCGAGCCGGCGGCGCCACGCTGCCGCTGAGCCAGATCGGCGATGTGGTCCCGCTTGACGAGAAGCAGGCCGCCCTGCTGCGCGGCCCGCGGGCGGATCCCGCGGCCCATCTCATGCTGCGACCGTACGTGAAGCGCGCCGTCTATATCGCGCTCGCCGATCCGGCGGGCGGGGTGCCGTACTGGCTGGTCGCGACCAGGCACCCAGCCGAGCTCGCGAGCGCCATCGAGCGCAGCCGGCAGACCGTGGGATGATGACGCACACGTTCGGGGATGAGCCAACGGGGACGAGGAGGCATTGATGAGCAAGAAGCGCAGCGACTCCCAAGGGAAGCTGGTCGCTGCCCTGGCGACGACCGGCGCCGTCTATGTCGCGCGGAAGGTGATCACCGTCGTCTGGACCCGGGTCACCGGGAAGCAGCCGCCGACCGACGCGTCTGACCCGTCCGTCAGCGTCCTCCAGGCCCTGGCATGGGCCGCTGTCGCCGGGGTGACGATCGAGGCGGCACGGGTGTTCGCGACCCGCGCCACGGTGCGGCGGCCGCAGCCGGACGCCGGCACGACAGAACCGAGCTGACGGAGCGAGCCAGTCACCGGGCCCGCGGGCGCCCCGCCCGCGGGAACCGGATCGTCAGGCGGCGCACTCGCGGCAGACAAGCTGACCGTTCCTGTCTTCGGCGAGCTGGCTGCGGTGGTGCACAAGGAAGCAGCGTGAACAGGTGAACTCGTCGGCCTGCCGCGGGATCACCCGGAACGAGAGCTCCTCGTTCGACAAGTCTGCGCCCGGGAGCTCGAGGGATTCCGCGACATCGTCCGGGTCAAGGTCGATCGTGCTCGACGACTTGTCCATCCGGCGGGCCTGGAGCTCCTGGAGGCTGTCCTCCGTCAGGTCGTCGTCGGTCTTGCGCGGGCTGTCGTAGTCAGTAGCCATTGTGGTGACCCATCCCCCTCCGTAGGCGGTGCTGTGGTGCGCGGTCGCTGCGCGGGTGTAACGCTCAAGAGGCCTTAGTTGTGCCCGATTCCGGCGGGGAATTCTGCCACGTTCGGCGCCGGCTCGCACGCAGCGGGCGTGCTAACGCGAACGTGTCCCGACAGGACCGTCCGGCCGCTTGTAAACCGCACATACCGCCCATCTATTCCATGCGGGTAAACTCCCCCGCCGGCGGGCCGCCGGCGCTACGCGTCGCGCTCGGCGTCCAGCCCCGCCAGGACCGCCGCCAGGGCGCCGAACAGCGCGGGACCGGCCGCGATCGTCATCGAGGTGCTCGCGGGCGCACCGCCAAGCCCGCCGACGACCGCTCCCGCCTCCGCCGCTATCAGCCCCCCGGCCGCGTAGTCCCAGTAGTTGAGGCCTCGCTCATAGTAGCCGTCCAGCCGGCCTGCGGCCACCGAGCACAGGTCCACCGCGGCGACACCGCCGCGCCGGATGTCACGCACCTGGGGCAGCAGCGCGGCCACGACCTCGCCCTGGACCTTGCGCCGCGCGGCCTGGTAGCCGAACCCGGTCGCCACCAGCGCCTGCGCCAGCGGCACTGCGGGCCGGCAGCGCAGCGGGACGCGATCCCGGCCGATCGGGACCACGCCGGCGCCGGCGCCGCCGCCGGAGTTGAGCCAGGCGCCGCCACCCAGCGTCGCGCTGAAGATCTCGCCGCGACTCGGCACGTTGACCACACCCGCCACGATCACCCCTGCCACCTCGGCGGCGATGGACACCGCCCAGTCGTGCAGCCCGTACAGGTAGTTGATGGTGCCGTCCAGCGGGTCGATCACCCACCGCACTGGCGCGTCCCCGGTCTGCCCGCCCTCCTCTCCCAGGATCGCGTCGGCCGGCCGCGCCGCGCCGATGCGGGTCCGGATCAGCTCCTCGGCCCGGCGGTCCATCTCGGTCACGACGTCGGTGGGGCTGGACTTGGTCGCGGCGACTGACACCCGGCCCTCCCGGAACCCGAGCAGCGTCCCGGCCTCGACGGCCGCGTCCACGGCGAGCGCGAGCAGGTCGGTACTGCTGGGGCCGGGGGCGGACACGGTCACGCCGGCCCGGGCGCCCGGGACGGGCGGGCGTACCGGCAGCAGTCGGCGGGACACGTCCCGGGCGGCGGACCCAGCTCGCCGAGCGCCAGCGGCCCGGCGCCGGTCATCCGCTCCTGGACGAGCTCGCCGACCATCCGCGCGAACCGGGCCGACGAGCCGGGGGCCGCCGCCCGGGCGAACGGCAGGCCGAGCGACGCCGCCGCCTGCGCCGCCTCGACGTCCAGGTCGTGCACGACCTCCATGTGGTCGCTCACGAACCCCACCGGGACCGCTACGACCGCGGGGGTGCCGCCCTTGGCCAGCGTCCGCACGTGATCGCAGACGTCCGGCTCGAGCCAGGGCTGGCCGGGCGGCCCGCTGCGGCTCTGGTACACGAGGTCGCAGCCGAGCGAGCCGCCACGGGTCCGTTCGGAGATAAGACGTGAGGCTTGCGACAGTTCGGCGGCGTACCGGCCCCCGGCCACCGCGGGACGGGCGGTTCCCGCCGCGGCGCTGCCGCTGGCGGCGGCCATGCCGGCCGGGACGCTGTGCGCGGTGAAGACCAGGCGCGCGCCGTCCTGGACGTCGTCGGGCAGGGTGCGCAGCGCGGCCTCGGCACTGGCGGCGAATGGCTCGATGAACCCCGGGTGGTTGAAGTACGGGCGGATCTTGTCGATCCGCGGCGGCCGCCGCCGCGGGCCGACGGCCGCGACGGCCCTGTCGATGTCGTCCAGGTACT
>JASHXJ010000463.1 GCA_030043595.1 Trebonia sp. | reverse complement strand
TCACCCAACCCGCCGGCGACCACCGCGTACACCGAACCTACCAGCACCAGCCCTGGCACCACCAGAACAGGCTATTTGCGGGGTTAGCGGTGCATGCCACGCCCGCGCGCTACCGGATGAATGTGGCATCGAGCCGGCAATAGGCGGCTGAATGTCACATTCATCCGGCTTCCGCCCCGCTTCCGGCCCGCTTCCGGCCGGTTCCCGGCCGTCGGCCCCCAGCCCGGCCGGACGAGAGCAGTCACCGCGCTCCCGATACGCGGTCTTCGCGAGATGGCGGCCAGGGCCGGGCTCAGCTCGAGGACGAGGACGGCACGTTCCAGGTCAGGATGACGTGCTCTTCGCGCTCATAGCCCAGCGTGCTCACCGTCCCCGTGTCCAGGCGGAACAGCCGTCCGTCCACCGCCGGCAGTCCCAGCCACCGCGCGGTCAGCACGCGCAGCAAGTGGCCGTGCGACACCAGCGCCACGTCACCGTCGGCCAGGAAGCCCGAGGCCCGCGCGAGCACCCGGTCGGCGCGCGCGCCGACCTCCTCGGCCGTCTCTCCCGGGTGGGCGGCGTCGCCGGGGATGACGCCGTCCCGCCACAGGTTCCAGCCCGGCAGCTGCTGCCTGATCTGGTCGGTCGTCATGCCCTCGTAGCCGCCGTAGTCCCACTCCCATAGGTCGGGGTCCTGCTTCACCAGCCCGCCGTCAGGCCCAGGCCCATCAGCCCCAGCACGCCCGCCCAGGTCGCCCAGGTCGCCCAGGCCGGCCAGGCCGGCCAGCTGCGCGGTCCGTACGGCCCGCTGCGCCGGGCTGATGAAGACGGCGACGATCTTCCGCCTGGCGAGCATCGGGGCGAGCGCGGCGGCGTCGGCGACACCGCGGGCGGTGAGCGGGACGTCGGTCCGGCCGGTATGGTTGCCGGCCGCGCTCCATTCGGTCTGGCCGTGCCGCAGCACGATCAGGTCTCCCATAGGCCTCTATCATGGCCGGCTAATCTGGCCCCGTGACCAAAGGGCGGGCGGTCAGGATCGCTGCCTGCCTGATAGCCGCCGTGATAGGCCTGGCAGTGGCGATATTCGCCGGCCAGCGGGCATACGCGGAACAGACCAGCAAGCCCACCCCAGCGCAGCTGTCAGCCGCGGCCGCGGAAGGGATCGCGCAGCGCTGGGAGCGGAACGCGGCCGGCTCCATCTTCCCCGCCACCATCGCGTACACCAGCAACCTGCTGACCAGGGAGACGGCAACCCGCCTGGGCATCGACCCGGACGACGCCTGCGCGGCGGCCCTCGACCAGACCCTCGCAAGCTACGCGGAAGACGACCGCTGCCTGGCCGGCCTGCGCGCGGACTACGTGGATGAGCTGCGCGGCGAGGTCTACACGCTCGGCGTGCTCGCCTTCCGCACGGCTGCCCTGGCGGGGCGTTTCTACGTCAGGGTCCCGCGCAACGCCTACCCTTCTACGGGCCTGCGCGCGCTCGCGATCTCCGGCACTGCGGCGGCCCTGTTCGACGACGCCGCGCGGCAGGCGTCAGCCGTGCTGAAGGCCGGGCCGTACGTGGTGCTCGCGGTGGGCGGTTACGCCGACGGCGAGCCCGCGACCAGAGCAGGCGAGCGCAGGCAATCCGTCTTCGGCCTGCTGAGCCAGCTGGTGTCCGCCGTCGCCGCTCCGCTGCTGCGGCCGCTCACCGTCCGCTGCGGCACCGCCGAATGGACGTGCGACATCACAGGCCTGCCCGCCGCGCCGCCACCGCCTGCCACCGCGCAGATCCGCCGGGACGAGCTGAGGGTGCTCGACCAGATCCAGGTTCCGGCCGCGTGGCGGACCAGCCAGGGCTCCGGCGTCACGGTCGCGGTGCTGGACACCGGCGTGGACCCGAACGCGCCGGACCTCACCGGGTCGGTTCGCACCGGCCCCGACTACACCGTGGGCGCGGACCCGCCCGGCTACCGTCCGCCGCTGGTGCACGGCACCTACATCGCCTCTCTCATCGCCGGTCACGGCAGTGGCCCCGGCGACCGATTCGGCGTGATCGGGGTCGCGCCGCGCGCGACGATCCTGTCCGTCCGGGTGATCCTCGACGACGGCGAACCGGGCGTCGCCGCCTACAACCAGGACCCGCGGTACGCCAACGCGGTCAGCGACGGGATCTACTACGCGGTCGCGCACGGGGCGCGGGTCATCAACATGTCGCTGGGCACGCAGCAGCCGACCGCGTACCTGCGCGCGGCCGTCGCGTACGCGCTGGCCAAGGGCGTCGTGGTGGTCGCCTCCGCGGGCAACGACGGAACGAGCAGCGGTTTCGCCCCGTACATATACCCCGCCTCGTTCCCCGGGGTGATCGCCGTGGCCGCACTCACGGGCAGCGGCACCCGCGCCTCGTTCTCCGCGCAGAACTCCGCGGTCGTCCTGTCCGCGCCAGGCGTCGGCGTGCCCGGTGACGGGCCAGACGGTGCGTACCTCGACGCCGAGGGGACGAGCCCGGCGGCCGCGCTGGTCAGCGGGGTGGCGGCGCTCATCAGGAGCCGGTATCCAGGGCTGAGCCCGGCGCTGGTGGAGCAGGCGCTCATCAGCACCGCCACCCGCAGGCCACCCGGCGGCTACAGCACCGCCATCGGGTTCGGTGAAGTCGACGCCAGCTCGGCGCTCGCCGCGGCGAGCCGGCTCGCGGCCCTCAGGCCCGCGCCGGGACTGCCCCCGGGCGCGCGCTTCACCGCAGCCGGCCAGCGGCGGAACGCTGAACCCGCCCCGATCCAGGTGGTCCAGCGCGACGAGACGCGGATCGCCGGCTACGTCGCGACCTCGGGCGTCGGCGCGCTGTGCTTCCTCGTCTCCCTCGGCCTGCTGCCCCTGGCCGCCCGCCGCCCGCTCCCCCTCTTAG
>JASHXJ010000059.1 GCA_030043595.1 Trebonia sp. | reverse complement strand
AAGTACGCCCCGCTCATCCCCGTGCTGGCCGACCTCATCACGCGCCTGGACACGCCCTTGCCGGCCAGCGCCAAGATGCGCATCCTGCACCAGCTGCGCAGTGCACAGGACCGCTTCGCAGTCATCGCCCCGACGACGGCTGACAGCCCTGCCGTAACCAGGCCCTTGCCGGGATACGGCCCGGATTCCAGGCGCCGTCATAGGCGCGGCGCCCGCAAGGCGGGTTAACCCGCGGCGAACCCATCGTGTCCACGGCGGCCGGCAAACAGCCGCCACCCAGCTCAGGCGAGCATCCAAGGGAACGGGAAGCGAGCCATGGCAGCAGACATCCCGGTGATCCGGGAGGTAGTCCAGCGCGTCTGCACGCGCACCGACGTGCTCGACGCATGCAGGCGCCGCGACCTCGGCGCAGTGATCACGGCCCTGTGCGCGCAGGGCATCACGCAAGGCCAGCTGTCCGTGCTGACCGGCATACCCCAGGGACGGCTGAGCGAGTACAAGACGCACAAACGGACACCGGCCGCTACTGCCACGTTCGAGACGTTCGCTGACGGCCTGGGCATGCCCGCGGCGGCGCGGCGTGCGCTCGGGCTCGCCGACGGGGCACCCGGGCCCGGCGCGCCGGATTCCTTAGCAGGACGGCCGCCCGGCACCGGCGGCGCCAGCCTGGCAGATGTGCGCCCCCTGCTGGCCAGCCTGACGGCGACCAGTGCCATCCCGGTAATGTCGGCGCTTGGCGGCATGCTCCGCGGCTATGTCGAAGCGGACCAGCTGATGGGATCCATGTGCATTACCGGGCCGGTCCGGCTTCAGATGCCAGTCGTCGAGAGGGCATGCGAGGTTACCAGGGGCGCGGACCGGGCTGAGATGCTCCGGTTCGCCTGCCAGTTCACCGAATTCGGCGGGTGGCTGTTCCAGGACGCCGGAGACCTGGCATGCGCGGCCCACTGGACCGCCAGGGCACTCGACTACGCCCTCGAACTCGGCGATCAGCGTGTCATCGCTTACACGCTCATGCGCAAGGCGATGATCGCGACTGAATCAGGCAGCCCCGCCCACGGTCTTGGCATAGCGAACCTCGCCCTCGAACACAAGGATGCGCTGACTCCGCGGCTGCGGGCGGTCATCCTGCGCCAGCGATCCTATTCTCACGCGGCGCTAGGGGAAGTCATCGCCTCGGCCAGGGATTCCGATGAGGCCGTCGCCGAGGCTATCGCGGGGATGCGGCAGGACGAGCAGGACCGGGCACCCTACTGCACGCCCACCTACGCGGCGATGGAAGCCGGAGCGTCCTGGCTTCTCCTCGGGCATCCGAAGACCGCCATCCCGGTCCTGGAACAAGGCCGCTCGGAGTGGGCGGACAATTCACAGGTCCGGGATTATGCATTGTGCGTGTCTCGCCTGGCAGCAGGCTACGCTGAGGCAGGTGAACTCGAGCGCGCCCGGGTAGCCGCCGCAGAGGCCCTGGCAGTTGCCCAGGGGCTCGGCTCGCGCCGCGTGGCTGGCCGGATCAGCCTGGTCTACCGTAGGCTAGCCAGGTGGCGGCAGGATCCCGCCGTGGCCAGCCTGCGAGGGAGCCTGAAGGTGCTTGCCGATTCCTTTACGCCCGAACAAGACGCAGGCTGATGAATCATCTCCTGCCCACGGCGACAACATCGGACGAGAAAAACAGGGACGCGAAATGCGCGATCCTGCCTGTCGGGAGCTTCGAGCAGCACGGCGATTACCTGCCGCTGGCCACCGATACCGCAATCGCGGCCGCGATAGCGCGCGAGCTCTGCACCGCCTACCCTCTCCTCCAGCTACCGCCGGTCACGATCTCATGTTCCCATGAGCACAGCGCCTGGCCCGGCACGGTAAGCATCTCCCCTAGCACTCTTCATTCGCTGGTCAGCGATATTTACCGGTCCATCGCGGATTCCGGCCTGACCGCCCTGGTCATCCTGAACTGCCACGGCGGTAACTATGTCCTGGCCAACATCGTCCAGGAAGGAAACGCCCAGGGAAAGAAAATGGCCCTTTTCCCGTCCGCCGCGGACTGGGCGGACGCCCGGCAATCGGCAGGGCTCGTTACAACAAGCCACCAGGACATGCACGCCGGCGAGCTCGAGACATCCATCCTCCTGCACGCCAACCCCGAACTAGTCCGGGACGGCTACCACACGGCCGACTGGGCAGCAGACGACAGGCGCCATCTCCTGACCACCGGGATGGGAGAATACACGCGAAGCGGAGTGATCGGCCGGCCATCGCTGGCCTCCGCGGACAAAGGAAAAGTGCTGCTCGCCTCACTGGCTGGCAACTTCGCATCCGTGCTGGAGATCCTGCAGCGGGGATAACCCGGCCGGCTGGTTCCAGCCAGATAGCCGGTCCAAGACTCATCACAGCGGCATAGTCCGGGCACGACGGCCTGGCTGCCGCGCTGAGCCTGCCGTCTACAAGTCCTTGCGAAAATCCAGTAAAGGCTGCGCCGCCCATCATCGAGGTCGACAGGCTTCACTACGCCCGCTACGGCAGAACCCTCGATGCTGACCGTTGAGCCGCCAGGTGTTCGGCATCAGAGTCCACAGAACGGTACTACGCTGCACCGGCCTTCACAGATTACGGGCACCGGCGATTTTCTACCCAATTTTCTACCCAAAGAGGCAGGGCAGCGGAGCTGAGATGCTTTATCTGCTGGTCATAGCTGCCGACTACAGTCGATTGCCTGAGTGTGCCAGTAGCCTTCCAAGCTGGTCATGCGGGTTCGATTCCCGTCGCCCGCTC
>JASHXJ010000462.1 GCA_030043595.1 Trebonia sp. | reverse complement strand
TCCGGCCGGATCGACGAGCTGGGCAACGGCCGGTTCGCCCGGTCACTGTTCGAGCGGGCCTGCGCCTTCCGCGACGTGCGGGTCGTCCGGCTCGGCGAAGCGGCGACCGCCGCGGACCTGACCACGCTGACCGCCGACGACGTGCGCGCGGCCTACTCAGAGCTGGCCGTCCAGGGCTCCGTCTAGGCCCCGCCCCGCGCCCCGCACAGCGGAGGCGACCTCTCCAGTCACACCAGCAACTTCTGCCCACTCTTGGCACTCTGCGGTCATTTTTGCGCGCGTTTTGTCCGAAATGTAGGTGCGCAAAGTGTCCAAAGCGGACCCGAGCGGGCAGGCGCGATGCGGCGGCATGCGCGATCTGCCGGTCTCGTGACACGGTTGAGAGAATCGAGCGGTGGAGGACTCCCGCTGGGACTTCTGGGTCGACCGGGGCGGCACGTTCACCGACGTCGTCGCCCGGCATCCGGATGGCTCCCTCACCGCGCACAAGCTGCTGTCGGTCAGCCCCGCCTACCGGGACGCCGCGGTGGCCGGCATCCGCGCACTGCTCGGGGTGCCGCCGGGCGAGCCGATCCCGGCCGACCGGATCGGCACCGTCAGGCTGGGCACCACGGTGGCCACCAACGCGCTGCTCGAGCGCACGGGGGAGCGCACCGTGCTCGTGATCACAGAAGGCTTCGGCGACGCGCTGCGAATCGCCTACCAGAACCGGCCCCGCATCTTCGACCGGCACATCGTGCTGCCCGGGCAGCTCTACGAGCGGGTGATCGAAGTGCCCGAGCGGGTCGGCGCCCGCGGCGAGCCGGTGCGCCCGCTGGACGAGGCGCACGCCGAACGCGAGCTCACGCGCGCCTACGACGACGGCTTCCGCGCCGCGGCCGTGCTGTGCATGCACGGCTACCGCTACCCGGCGCACGAGGCGAGGATCGGCGAGATCGCCAGGCGGATCGGGTTCACCCAGGTCAGCGAGTCGCACCGGACCAGCCCGCTGATGCGGCTGGTCTCGCGGGGCGACACCACCGTGGCCGACGCCTACCTGTCGCCGGTGCTGCGCCGCTACGTGGACGACGTGGCAGACGAGCTGACCGGGGGACCCGGGGCGCCCCGGGCCCGCGTGCTGTTCATGCAGTCCAACGGCGGGCTCACCGGCGCCGCCAGCTTCCGCGGCAAGGACTCGATCCTGTCCGGGCCGGCCGGCGGGATCGTGGGCATGGCGCGCACCGCCGCGGCGGCAGGCTTCCACCGGGTGATCGGCTTCGACATGGGCGGCACGTCCACGGACGTGTCCCACTATGCCGGCGAGTTCGAGCGGCAGTACGAGACCGAAGTGGCCGGGGTCCGGATGCGCGCGCCGATGCTGTCCATCCACACGGTCGCGGCCGGCGGCGGGTCCGTCCTGCGCGTCGACGGCGGCCGGTACCGGGTGGGGCCGCAGTCAGCCGGCGCCGACCCAGGACCGGCCTGCTACTCCCACGGCGGGCCGCTGACGGTCACCGACGCCAACGTGCTGCTCGGCCGGATTCAGCCTGGCTACTTCCCCGAGGTCTTCGGCGAGACCGGTGACAAGCCGCTGGACGCTGGCAGGACACGGCAGTTGTTCGGAGAACTGGCGGCCGCGATCGCCGCGCAGACGGGCGACCAGCGCGGCCCGGAGGAAGTCGCGGAGGGCTTCCTGCGGATCGCCGTGCAGAACATGGCGAACGCGATCAAGAAGATCTCCGTGCAGCGCGGTTACGACGTCACCAGGTACGTGCTGTCCACCTTCGGCGGCGCGGGCGGCCAGCACGCCTGTGCCGTCGCGGACGCCCTCGGCATGACCAGCGTGCTCATCCACCCGCTGGCCGGGGTGCTCGCCGCATACGGCATCGGCCTCGCGGACGTGATCGCCATGCGGGAGACCGCGGTCGAGGCGCCGCTGGACGCCGGGCTGGCAGCCCGCCTGCCGCAGACGGTGCTGCACCCCCTGGAGGAGGCCGCGCGCGCCGAACTGGCCGCCCAGGGCGTCCCGCCTGGCGCCATCGCGGTGGTGAGGCGCGTGCACCTGCGCTACGACGGGACCGACACGCCACTGCCCGTCCCGTTCGGCTCGGCGACGGAGATGACGGCCGCCTTCGAGGCCGCCTACCGCCGCCGCTTCGCCTTCCTCATGCCGGACCGGCCCATCGTCGTGGAGGCCGTCTCGGTCGAGGCGAGCGACGCCGCTCGCGGCGGGCACGCCCCGGCAGAGCCAGCCGGCTCGCCGGGAGCCGCCACGGCTCGTTCGGACGAAAGCGAAGAACCCCGGCCCGCCGAGCACGTGCGCATGTTCACGGCCGGGCAGTGGGCGCGGGTCCGGCTGTTCCGGCGCGCGGACCTGAGCCCCGGCCAGGCAGTAAGCGGCCCGGCGATCATCGCTGAGGACCTGGCGACGACCGTGGTCGAGCCTGGCTGGCGGGCGTCGGTGACGGGCGGGCTGGACCTGCTGCTCACCCGCGTCGCGGCGCGGCCCACCGCGGCCGACGCGAGCACGCGAGCGGACCCGGTGCTGCTCGAGGTGTTCAGCAACCTGTTCATGTCGGTCGCCGAGCAGATGGGCGTGCGGCTGCAGTCCACCGCGCACTCGGTGAACATCAAGGAGCGGCTGGACTTCTCCTGCGCGATCTTCGACGCCGACGGCGGCCTGATCGCGAACGCGCCGCACATCCCGGTGCACCTGGGCTCGATGGGCGAATCCATCACGATGGTGATCGGCCGCAACAAGGGCCGCATGAAGCCGGGCGACGTCTACGTGCTGAACGACCCCTACCACGGCGGCACCCACCTCCCCGACGTCACAGTGGTCACCCCGGTGTTCGTCTCGGCCAGCGGCGACAGCCCAGCGGCGGCCGGGGCGGCCGGGGCACTCGGGGCGCCCACGTTCTACGTCGCGTCCCGCGGCCACCACGCCGAGATCGGCGGCATTTCCCCCGGCTCCATGCCCGCCGGCAGCACGCGCATCGAGGAAGAGGGCGTGCTCATCGACAACTGGCTGCTCGTCGAGAACGGCCGCCTCCGCGAAGCCGAGACGATGAGCCTGCTGACCAGCGCCGAATATCCGTCCCGCGACCCCCGGACCAACCTCGCGGACCTGCGCGCCCAGATCGCGGCCAACGAGAAGGGGAACGAGGAGCTCCACCGCATGGTGGCGCACTACGGCCTCGACGTCGTCCAGGCGTACATGGCCCACGTCCAGGAGAACGC
>JASHXJ010000461.1 GCA_030043595.1 Trebonia sp. | reverse complement strand
GGCCGCCGCGGCTCCGGCCGCCGTCGCTGCGGCCACCGCCGAGGACGACCCTGCCGAGGACGAAACCGCCGAGGACGAAGTGCTCAAGGCGGCGGATGCTGAGGAGACGGCCGAGGTGAGCGCGGAAGCGGACGACGACGAGGACGACGACGACGCCGCCGAGGACGACGACGCCGACGCCGACGACGACGAGGCCTGACAACGCCCTGCCTTTCCCGGGCAGGCAGGATCGTGGGCCGGAGGGATCCCCGCCATGGGGTTCCTCCGGCCCACGATCATTTAAGCGCCCCTGCTGCCTGCCGTCCGGGGGCGTCCGGGGTGGACCTGGGGAGGATGCGCTGTCCGTTCGGATAAAAATTGACCTTTCCTATGACGGGACGGGGTTCTCCGGATGGGCTGGCCAGCCTGGCCGTCGCACGGTGGAAGGCGAGCTCAGCGAGGCACTGGGGCGGGTGCTCCGGCTGGGCGAGGCGCCGCGGCTGACCGTCGCCGGGCGCACTGACGCCGGAGTGCACGCGCGGGGCCAGGTGGCACACGCGGACGTGCCCGCTGACTCCTGGGCGGCGCACGCGGACACGGCACCGCGGCGGCTCGCCCGCGCGCTGCCGCCCGACATCCGGGTCCGTGCGATCGCGCCGGCGCCCGAGGGGTTCGACGCCCGGTTTTCCGCGCTGTGGCGGCGCTACAGCTACCGGGTGTGCGACGACCCCGCGGCCGCCGATCCGCTGCGCAGGCACGACACGCTGTGGCACCCGCACGTTCTCGACCTTGCCGCGATGAACCGTGCCGCAGCTGGCCTGCTCGGCGAGCACGACTTCGCGGCCTTCTGCCGGCACCGTGAGGGCGCGACGACGGTGCGCGCGCTGCGGCGGCTCGACTGGCAGCGGGACGCGGACGGCGTTGCCGTCGGCTGCGTGGTCGCCGACGCGTTCTGCCACAACATGGTCCGGGCGCTGGTTGGCGCGCTGCTTCCGGTCGGGGCGGGCAGCCGCCCGCCTGGCTGGCCGTCCGCCGTGCTCGCGGCGGCCGTCCGGGATCCGGCGGTCCGGGTGGTGCCGCCGCACGGCCTGTGCCTGGAAGAGGTCCGCTACCCCGAGCCGGACCAGCTCGCCGCCCGGGCCGCGCTGACCCGCCGCCTCAGGGACTGACGAGCAGGGGCCGGAACGCGGTCAGCCGCCGGCGGACGCTGGGGCGCCGTTGACCATGCGCTGGCTAAGGCTGATGTTGGCCGTTCCGGCTACCATGTCGGTTTCGAACTGCTCGAGCTGCTGGTCCTGCGCCTTGGTCGAGGGCGCGTTCCCGTTGACAAACTCCGCCCAGGTCAGGATCAGGTAGTGGCCCTTGAACTCGGCCTCGACGACGCCGGTCCCCGAGCCGAGCTTGGCGCCGACGCCCGTTGACGTGGCCAGCGGCGCGACGAAGTCGTTCGCGCCGACCACCTTGCCCGCGTAGTGCGCCTCGTTAGTGGTGGCCAGGTTGACGACGCCGATCGTGCCCATGACCGTGTTATTGCCGGACACGTAGCTGGCGCGGAGCACCTGGGTGCAGCCGTCGGATTGCAGCGCGTTGATAAGGTCCTGGCCGATCACGGCGTTGGAGCACGTCGTGTCCAGCTTCATGGCGATCCTGGTGAACGAGGTGTGGTCGGTCTCGTTCGTGAAGGCCGGCGGGAACAGTTCGGCGAGCGTCAGCGGGACCGGGTCGTCGGTCCGCAGCTCGATGTGGCAGTACTCGCCGAACTCCTTCACGCACGCGGCGGTGGCCGCCGTCGAGCCTGCGGTCGGCAGCGGGCCGGCCGAGGGCAGTGAGGTGCCGGCCGACTGCTTCGGCTTGAGCACGAAGGCGTAGGCGGCCGCGCCGATCACCACCGCGACGACGACGGTGAGGGCCGAGATCAGCAGGGTCCGCCTGCCGCGCTTCCCGCCCCTGGCGTTCTGGTTTCCCCTGCCGCCCGGCCGTCCGGGCCGCCCCGTGCCGTCCTCGCGATAGCGCTCCTGGTAGGGGTCGCCGGCGTCGTCGTAGTCGTCGTAGTCCGGCTCGGCGCCGTAACCGCGCGTGCCGAAAGCGGCTGGCTCCTGGTACTCGTCGTACCCCGGGGATGCCTGGTAGCCGCCCGGGGCGCTGTAGCCCCGCGAGTCGGCGAAATCGCGCTGGCCACCGTAATCAGGGTAGGCCTCGTACTCGCTGTCGTCGTATCGTTCCTGCTGGCCGGAGCGCTCCAGCCTGCGCGGGCCGGTGCCGTACTGCTCGATGGCACGCGCGCTGAGGGTGTACACGCCCGTGTCCGCGAAGCCAGAACCGGACGCCGCCGCCGGCTGGCCGGCGTACCAGTCGTTCCCGGCGTCGCCGCGCCGGCCCGTGAAATCGTCACGGCCGGCGGGGCCTGCGCCCAGGGCCGGGTAGCCACCGGAACGACCGTAGCCGCCGGGACGGCCGGAGCCGCCGCCGTACCCGCCGCCACCTGGCTGCGGCCGTTCGTACGGCCCGCTGCCGAACCCGTTGTCGATGTAGGTGTCGTCGAGCCTGCGCCCTGGCTGCGGCTGCGGATACGGCCCGCTGCCGAACCCGTTGTCGATGTAGGTGTCGTCGAGCCTGCGGCCCGCCTGCGGCTGCTCGTACGGCCCGCTGCCGAACCCGCCGGCCCGGTACGTGCTGCCGTAGCCGTTGTCACCGTACGCTGGCTGCTGCCCGTAGCCGTCGGGCCCGCCGTAGCCGTCGCCGTCCGGGTACCCGTCGCCGTAACCCTGGCCGTTCGGGTATCCGCGGCCGTAGCCGTCACCGTCGGCGTATCCGGTGCCCTGGTCGTAGCCCGCGCCGTAGCCGTCGCCGGCCGGGTAGCCGTATCCGCCGTCCTGGGCGTAGTCGTCGTAGGCGGCGTAGGAGTCACCGGGCGCGTAGCCGCCGTATCCGTCAGCGGTCGCGTATCCGTCGTCCTGGCCCCGGTAGTCCATAACTAATGAGCGTAGCGTCGATATCTGCCCTGCAAGGGTGGTCGGTGAACTTTCAGCCGTCAGTGACGGTGTCCTCCCGCGGCGTGTCGTGCGGCCGGGATCACACGAGCGCGCTACGGTAAGACGGTACTGCGGCGGCCAATCCCGCGCGCTTTGGCACTGGGCGCGGATTCGGAGTATGCTGCATTGGCGTTATCCGCGACGGGCAGTGCCTGGCGTTTCGCCTGCTGCACGAGTCGCGGATGCGGGTGGAGCCTGCAGGTCTCCTCGATCACGAACCACATGCGAAGGCTAACGACTGTGCGCACTTTCAGCCCGAAAGACCGTGACATCACGCGGCAGTGGCATGTCATCGACGCTACTGACGTCGTGCTCGGCCGCCTGGCCAGCCATGTCGCGGTGCTGCTGCGGGGCAAGCACAAGCCCATTTTCGCTCCGCACGTCGACACGGGTGACTTCGTCATCGTGATCAACGCGGACAAGGTCTCGCTCAGCGGCTCGAAGCTCGAGCAGAAGCAGGCATACCGGCACTCCGGCTACCCGGGCGGCCTGCGCGCGGTGAGCTACGCCGACCTGATGGCCAAGCATCCCGAGCGCGTGGTCGAGAAGGCGGTCAGGGGGATGCTGCCGAAGAACTCGCTCGGCCGCAAGACGCTGAGCAAGCTGAAGGTTTACGCGGGTCCGACCCACCCCCACCAGGCGCAGCAGCCGCAACCGTACGAGATCCGGCAGATTTCCCAGTAGTGCCGCAAGGAAGCGTGAGGAAGAGCAACGTGGCCGAGACCACTGGCGTAGAGACGCCCGCAGACAACGCGGCTTACTTCAACGAGGAGTACGCCGACGAAGGTTACGACGCCGAGGACGCTCCGTCTGAGTACACCAGCGAGTCGCCCGAGGCCGCCGCGCCGCCGCGGGTCCGCCGTCCGGTCATCACAGGGCACGCCTCTGGCACGGGCCGCCGCAAGGAGGCTGTCGCGCGCGGCCGGATCGTTCCCGGTACCGGCCAGTGGACCATCAACGGCCGCTCGCTTGACGCGTACTTCCCAAACAAGGTGCACCAGCAGATCGTCAGCGAGCCGTTCGTGACGCTCGGCGCCGAGGGCAAGTTCGACGTGATCTCGCGCATCGTCGGCGGCGGCGTGACGGGCCAGGCAGGCGCGCTGCGGCTGGGTATCGCCCGGGCGCTGACGCTCGTCGACCCGGAGAACCGCCCGCCGCTGAAGAAGGCCGGCTTCCTCACCAGGGACGCCCGGGTGAAGGAGCGGAAGAAGTACGGCCTCAAGAAGGCCCGCAAGGCACCGCAGTACTCCAAGCGCTAGGCGCCGCTGATAGCCTCCCTCGACATGGGTCGCATCTTCGGTACTGATGGCGTTCGGGGAGTCGCCGGCCATGATCTGACCGCGCGGCTCGCGATGGACCTGGCCGCCGCGGCTGTGCCGGTGCTCGCGCCCGCGGCAGCCCGGCCTGGCCATGCGGTAGCAGTGATCGGTCGCGATTCCCGCGCGTCCGGCGACTTCCTGGAGGCGGCTGTCGTCGCCGGGCTCGCAGGCTCCGGCGTGGACGTGTTCCGGCTGGGGGTCATCCCCACGCCAGGCATCGCCTACCTCACCGGCGCAATGGACGCCGACTTCGGCGTGGTGCTTTCCGCCAGCCACAACCCGGCTCAGGACAACGGCATCAAGTTCTTCGGCCGTGGCGGGGTCAAGCTGCCGGACGAGGTCGAGGATGAGATCGAGGCGCGGCTGCGCGCCGGGGCCGCGGGCGCCGGTGCTGCGCCCGCCCAGGGATTCGGCCGGGTCACCGACGCGTACTCACAGCACGAGGCCTACCTCGACCATCTGCTCGCCACGCTTCCCGTGCCAGCAGACGGCCGCCCCCCGTTGCACGGGCTGCGGGTCGTCGTGGACTGCGCGCACGGCGCCGCGTACAGCGTCGGGCCGCGAGCGCTGCGCCGGGCGGGCGCGGAGGTCATCGCCATCGGCGCCGCGCCTGACGGGCTCAACATCAACGCGGGCTGCGGTTCCACCCACCTGGAGGCGGTGGCGGCGGCGGTTGCCGAGCATGGTGCGGACGCCGGCCTGGCCTTCGACGGTGACGCCGACCGGTGCCTGGCGGTCGACGCGGACGGCGTCGCGCTCGACGGCGACCAGATCCTCGCCATCCTCGCCGCCGAGCTGAAGGCGGCCGGGCAGCTCGCCGGCGACGCCGTGGTGGTGACGGTAATGTCCAACCTCGGCTTCCACGAGGCAATGCGCGAGGCAGGCATCACCGTTATCCAGACCCCGGTCGGCGACAAGCACGTGTACGCGGCCATGCGGGACGGCGGCTACGTGCTCGGCGGCGAGCAGTCCGGGCACATCATCCAGATGGGCCTGGCGACCACTGGCGACGGCGTGCTGACCGGACTGCACCTGCTCGCCGCGGTGAACCGCCGTGGCGTGGCGGTGTCCTGCGCGGCGAAGATGATGACCAGGTATCCGCAGGTCCTGGTCAACGTGCGCGGCGAGAAGGACCGCGCGATGGCCGACCCGTCGCTGGACCTGGCGGTCAAGTCCGCACAGGGGCTGCTCGGCGACGCCGGGCGGATCCTGCTGCGGCCGAGCGGCACCGAGCCGGCCATCCGCGTGATGGTCGAGGCACGGGAAGCCGCGCTCGCCGAAGACCTCGCGGCCCAGCTCGCGGAGGCGGTTCGCCAGGCGATGCGATGATCGTCGGTGTCGGCGTCGACGTCGTCGGCATCGCCCGTTTCGAGCAGGCGCTCAGCCGTACGCAAGGCCTTGCCGCCCGGCTGTTCACCGAAGGAGAACGCGGCCTGCCCGTGCGGTCGCTGGCCGCGCGTTTCGCCGCCAAGGAGGCGCTGGCCAAGGCTCTCGGCGCCCCGCGCGGACTGCTGTGGACCGACGCCGAGGTCATCGCGGGCCCGCTTGGCCAGCCGGGACTCAACGTCTACGGCACCGTGGCGGCCGCCGCCGCGCGGCTGGGCGTCCGGCGCTGGCACGTGTCGCTCAGCCATGACGGCGGCGTCGCCATGGCCGTCGTCATCGCCGAGGGCGAGGCGGCGGGGCTCGGGTGGGTTTAGCGGGCCGGACCGGGCAGACTATGCAACGTGCGTGACGCTTACCAGGTAGCCAAGGTGAGGGCGGCGGAAGCCGCCCTGATGGCGCTGGTCCCGGACGGCGCGCTTATGCAGCGAGCGGCGGCGGGGCTGGCTTCGGTGTGCACGACAGTGCTGCGCGCCGACCCGGGCGGGGTCTACGGATCCCGGGTCGTGGTGCTCGCGGGCACTGGGGACAACGGCGGCGACGCCCTGTACGCGGCGGCACTGCTGGCCAGGCGCGGCGCGTCCGTGACCGTGATCCAGGCCGGGCCGCGGATACACGCGGGCGGCGCCGGTGCGCTGCGTACCGCCGGCGGGCGGTTCGCCGGTGTCGCAGCGGTCCGCGGGCCGGACGATACCCGCCCCGACATCAGCGGCCGCTACGACGCCGGGCACGACGTCCGGCACGCCATCGGGCACGCCGACCTGATCATCGACGGGATGCTCGGCATCGGCGGCAAGGGCGGGCTCCGTGAGCCATACGCCACGCTGGCCCAGCTCGCGGTCAGCTCGGCGGCGACCACCGTCGCGGTCGACCTGCCGAGCGGCATCGACGCGGACACCGGGGCGGTCGACGGGCCCGCGGTCCGGGCCGCTGTGACCGTGACGTTCGGCGTGGTCAAGCCGGGCCTGCTGATCGACCCCGGGGCCCGCCACGCCGGGGTCGTCGAGCTCGTCGACATCGGGCTGCAGCCGCACCTGCTCGAGCCTCCTGACGTGTCGGCACCGCAGCGCGACGACATACGCTTGCTGGTCCCGCGCCCGGGCCCGGAGTCGGACAAGTACCGCCGCGGCGTCCTTGGCCTGCTGGCAGGCAGCAACCGGTTCACCGGAGCCGCCCTGCTCGCGTCCGGCGCCGCTGTGCACGGCGGCGCCGGCATGGTCCGGCTTGTCACCGCGCCGGCCGCGGCGGCAGCCGCGCGCTCCCTATGGCCCGAGGTGGTGATCACAGAGCTCGACGCAGACAGCCGGGATCGTTCGGGAGAAAAGAATGATTATCCCGGCGCCGAGGGGCAGCCCTGGTCTCCTGCCAGCGTCGGGCGGGTGCAGGCGTGGGTCGCCGGCCCGGGGATGGGCGTGACGCAGGACGCCGCGCAGCGACTGGCGGCCGTGCTTGGCACCAGCCTTCCTGTGCTCGTGGACGCCGACGGGCTAACGCTGCTGGCCCAGCGGCCCGACTTGCTGCCGCGCCCGGCGCCGACGCTGCTCACCCCGCATGCCGGCGAACTCGGGCGGCTGCTCGGCGCCGATCCGGCCGACGTCGAGGAGCGGCGGCTTGAGTACGCGCGCAAGGCCGCGACCAGGACCGGCGCCTGCGTGCTGCTCAAGGGGTCCACGACGGTGATCGCACCGCCGGACGGGATGGACCCGGTGCTCGTCAGCACCGCGGGAACACCGTGGCTGGCCACCGCAGGCACCGGCGACGTCCTCTCGGGGCTGGCCGGGGCGCTGCTCGCGCAGGGGCTGCTGCCGCCGCAGGCCGCTCTCGCCGCCGCTTACCTGCACGGGCTCGCCGGCCGGCTGGCGGCGGCGGGGACAAGCGGGCGCGACTCGGAGTCGGCCGCGCCGATCGGTGCTTCGGACGTGCTGAGGGCGCTGCCGATGGCTTTCCGGGCGCTGTGACGCTGGCTTTACCATTTATGGTCATGGATAGCCACGCGCAGGCCCTCGTCGACCTCGACGCGATCTCGGGCAACGTCGCGGCACTGCGCGAGCTCGTGGCGCCCAGCGCGGTCATGGCAGTCGTCAAGGCGGGCGGGTACGGCCACGGGGCCGTGCCCGCGGCCCGCGCGGCGATCCGCGGCGGTGCCGGGTGGCTGGGCGTGGTGCACGTGGCCGAGGCGCTTGAACTGCGCGCGGCGGGGATTGACAGCCCCTTGCTGTGCCTGATGGCGATCGGTTCGGACGCGCACAGCGCGGCGATCGAGGCCGGCGTGGATCTCACCGCGGGCTCGGTGGACATGGTGCGCCGCCTGGCGGCCGCGGCGGCGGATGCCGGACGGCCCGCCCGGGTGCACCTGAAGGCCGACACCGGGCTGAGCCGGGGCGGGGCGACCGCCGCCGACTGGCCGTCCGTTGTGGACGCGGGGCTGGCGGCGCAGGCCGCGGGGCGGCTGAACGTGGTGGGGCTCTGGTCGCACTTCGCCTCCGCCGACGAGCCCGGTAGCCCGTCCGTGGCGCAGCAGCTGGCCGCGTTCGGCGAGGCGCTCGCGATAGCCGAGAAGGCTGGGGTCACTCCCGAGGTCAGGCACATCGCGAACACCGCGGGAGCCTTGCTTGTGCCGGAGGCGCGCTATGACCTGGTGCGGATCGGCGGCGGGATATACGGCCTGTCCACCCTGCCCGGCGGCCCGCCTCCGTGGCTGCGGCCAGCGATGACGCTGCGGGCCCGGCTGGCGATGGTGAAGCGGGTGCCGGCCGGGACCGGCGTCTCTTACGGGCATCGTTACGTCACGACAGCGCAGACCACGCTGGGCCTGCTGCCGGTCGGCTACGCGGACGGGGTGCCGCGTGCCGCCGCGGGGCTGCCGCTGCTGTTCGCGCGCGGGCGGCGGTGGCCGATCGCGGGGACGGTCTGCATGGACCAGCTCGTCATCGACTTCGGCGACGAGCCGGTGGCCGTGGGGGATGAGGTCGTGCTGTTCGGGCCAGGGGACGGCGGGGAGCCGACGGCGCAGGAGTGGGCCGACACCCTGGGCACCATCTCCTACGAGATCGTCACCGGAATCGGCAGCCGCGTGCCAAGGTCGTATCCGTGAACGAGAAGGTGACCGTCGCGACCGCGGCGGACATGCGCGCGCTGGGGCGGCGGCTCGCCGCGGTGCTCCGCGCCGGTGACGTGGTGCTGCTGAGCGGCCCGCTTGGCGCGGGCAAGACCACGCTGACGCAGGGCATCGGGGTCGGGCTCGGGATCCGCGGACCGGTGACATCCCCCACCTTCGTGATCGCGCGGGTCCATCCGTCGCTGGCCGTGGCCCGTCCGGGGCCGGCCCTGGTGCACGCCGACGCGTACCGGCTGGGCAGCGTCGCGGAACTGGACGACCTGGACCTGGATACCGACACCGACAGCTCGGTGACCGTCGTGGAATGGGGGGAAGGGCTGGCCGAAGGCCTGGCCGAAGACCGCCTGGAGATCGTGATCGCGTCCGCCCCGGGGGGCGCCGAAGCGCCCGATGGCGACTCGCCGCGTACGGTAAGCATTTCCGGTGTGGGCCACCGCTGGCGGGACATCGGGTTGCCGCCCGCGGACCTCGCCGATCGTCTATAGTTCGGCCTGTACCGTTCCGGTTTGCCCGTGCTAGCTGGTCTATAGGTCACGAACCCCGCGCCCGCCAAACCCCCCACCGGAGGCACGCCGTGACTCAGCATGAGTCATTCCCCGGTCGGCCGCGTGGCCGCCGGGCACGTCCCGGCAACGACGTGCCCGAGTGGACGGGGTATGGCTCCGGCTACCCGCCGGGCACTCCCGGCTACCCGCCGCCCGGCACTGGCCAGCCTGGCCAGCCTGGCCCGGGGCAGCCGCCGTGGCAGGACCAGCCCTGGCCGGCGGCCCAGCCCCCGGCCCCGTCGCCGTCCGTCCAGCCGCCGTCCGCCCTGTCGCAGCCGCGAGTCCAGCCGTCGGCACAGCCGCGGCCACAGCCGCGGCCCGCGCAGCAGGAAACGGACTGGACGGGCGCCGCCGACCAGGACCCGATGGAAGCCTTCTCTGAGCGCTGGCACCGTCGTGGCAGCGACTCCCGCCAGGAAAGGCGCGAGGACCGCCGCAAGCAACGCCGGCTGCTGATCGCGGCGAGTGCCGGCCTGGCGGCCGTCATCGCGGTGGCGGTCTACTTCCTGGTGGGCGGCAAGACCAATCCCGCGAATCCTGACCTCGGATCCCTGATCACAACGTTCCTGCCTGGCGAGATCCGCCAGGTGCCGAACGCCTGCGCGTCGGTGCCTGGCGCGACGCTCGGCCAGTACCTCCCCGGTCAGCTGAAGGTGGCGGCTCCGCCGCTGAACACCGGCACCAACAGCGAGTGCACATGGACCCTGGACAAGGCGCCGCTGTACCGGGTGCTTGACGTGAACATCCAGGCGTATTCGCCAGACGCCCTGGTCACCTATGGGGACGGGAGCGCCACATTCGCCGCCATCAGTGCCTACGCCCAGGACGAGACGGCAAAGCAGAACCCCGCACCGCACAGCGGGCAGCCGAAGGCGACGATCACCGACCTGTCCGGGATGCCAGGCGGCAACGACACGGACGCCTTCGAGGCGGACCAGGTGTTCAACGTGAATGGCGCGACCACCGACATGGCGACCGTGGTCGTCCGGTACCGCAACGTCATCGTCACCGTGGTGTTCAACGGCCTCGACCACGCCAACGTCGGCAACTACGGGCCGGTCTCCCCGAGCGCGCTCGCCTCGGCCGCGCGGACGATCGCGCGGGAAGTGACTGGCAAGCTCGTGCGCTGAGGCTGCGCTTGACCGGTGCGGCGTCGGCTACCCTCAAGGGCGTGCTCCTGCTCGGATTGGACACCGCCACACCCGCGGTGACGGTAGCGCTGCATGACGGCGGGCAGCCATTGGCGCAGCTTGTCATGGTCGACGCGCACCGCCACGCGGAGCTGGTCGCGCCCGCGATCGCTAAGGTGATCGCCGACGCGGGCGCCGAGCGCGGTGACCTCACCGGCGTCGCGGTCGGTGTCGGGCCGGGCCCGTACACGGGGCTGCGGGTCGGCGTCGTTACCGCCCGCGTTCTCGGCGCCGCTCTCGATATCCCGGTCTACGGCGTGTGCAGCCTCGACGTGATCGCCGCCGACGTCGAGCACGAGGGCGATTTCCTCGTGGCGACCGACGCGCGCCGCCGCGAGCTGTACTGGGCTCGCTACGACCAGGCAGGGCGCTGCTCGGGCCCGCATGTCGGGCCGCCCGCGCTGATTCCCTCCCGTGAACTGCCTGTCGCCGGTGAGGGCCCGCTGCTGTACTCCGAGCTTCTCCCGAACGGCCGGGGACCGTCCTACCCCGCGGCGGCAACGCTGTGCCGGATCGTCGTCGCGGCCCTCGGCACCGGCGAGTCCGCGGCAGCAGGCCGGGAATCAGCCAGCGCCGGGCCGGCTAGCCCCGGTCCAGCCGGAACCGCAGCGGCAAACGCTCGCCGCGCCGTGCTGCTGCCTCCCGATCCGCTGTACCTGCGACGGCCGGACGCGCGCGAGCCCGGCACGCCGAAGCGGGTGTCGCAGTGATGACAGGGCGGCACGCGCGGCGTGATCCCGTCAGTGCGGCCGGCCCGGCCGGCCAGGCAGGTCCGGCGGGACCGCCAGGTCCGGCGGGCCGTCCCCGGATACGACTGCGCCCGATGGTGCCGGCCGACCTGCTGGGCGTGCTGGCCTTGGAGGAGGAGCTGTTTCCTGACGATCCGTGGACTCCGGACATGTTCGCCGATGAGGTCGCCCAGCCGGCGGACAGCCGGCTGTACCTGGTCGCCGAGACCGTTGCCGCCGATGGCGGGCACGCCATGGCCGGGTACGCGGGGATGATGTTCGTCCCTGGCGGTGTGCAGGCGGACGTGCTGACGATCGCGGTAGCCGAGTCCCGCTGGGGCCGTGGCATCGGGTCGGCGCTGCTCGGCGCGCTGATCCAGGCGGCGCGCGACCGCGGCTGCGCCGAGGTCTTCCTTGAAGTGCGCGAGGACAACCCGCGCGCCAGGGGGCTGTACCTGCGGCGCGGGTTCCAGGAGATCGGCGTGCGCCGGGGCTACTACCAGCCATCCGGGGTGGACGCGATCGTGATGCGGAAGGACCTGCGGCGTTGACCGGCGGACCACTGGTACTGGGCATCGAGACGTCGTGCGACGAGACCGGGGCGGGCATCGTGCGCGGCCGTGAACTGCTGGCAGACAGCGTGGCGACGAGCATGGACCAGCATGCGCGGTTCGGCGGCGTCGTGCCCGAGGTAGCGAGCCGGGCGCACCTGGAGGCGATGGTCCCGGTACTCGACGGCGCCTTCGCCAAGGCAGGCGTCCGCCCCGCCGACATCGACGCGGTGGCGGTGACCGCCGGTCCCGGGCTGGCCGGCGCACTGATGGTGGGGGTGGCGGCGGCGAAGGCCTACGCCTATGCGCTCGGCAAGCCGCTGTACGGGGTCAACCACCTGGCCGCGCACGTGGCGGTCGACCAGCTGGAGCACGGCCCGCTGCCGTCGCCGTGCGTGGCGCTGCTGGTGTCCGGCGGGCACTCCTCGCTGCTGCTGGTGCCGGACGTCACCGGGGATGTGGAGCCGCTGGGCGCGACGATCGACGACGCCGCGGGCGAGGCATACGACAAGGTGGCCAGGGTACTGGGCATGCCGTTCCCTGGCGGCCCGCCGATCGACCGCGCCGCGGCCTCCGGCGACCCCGGGGCGATCAGGTTCCCGCGTGCCAAGCTCCAGGATGGCACGCTGGACTTCTCCTTCGCCGGCGTCAAGACCGCGGTGGCCCGCTGGGTGGAGGCTCGCGAGGATGCCGGGTCGCCGGTGCCAGTCGCCGATGTCGCCGCGTCGTTCCAGGAGGCCGTCGCCGACGTGCTGACCCGGAAGGCGGTCATGGCCTGCAGGCAGCACGGCGTGCCGGACCTGGTAATCGGCGGCGGTGTCGCCGCCAATTCCCGGCTGCGCGCGCTCGCGGCCGCGCGCTGCGAGCAGGCCGGAATCCGGCTGCGCGTGCCGCGTCCCGGTCTGTGCACTGACAACGGCGCGATGGTCGCCGCCCTGGGCGCGGAGCTCGTGGCGAGCGGTCGCCCGCCGTCGTCCCTCGGCCTGCCGGCCGACTCGTCCCTTCCCGTCACCCACGTCCTGGTCCACTGAGGTTCGCCGCATCGCCGGAATGACGGGAACTGCGCGCGAGCTGTGCAAGGATTAGCGGACAGTGTCTTTGTGATTCCACCGCGCATTCGCATTCGGCGGCGAGCTGTTTACCGAATATGGGCTTTAGAAGTATGCTTGCCAGAAAATGTGGCGTGTCCCAGGGGGCTGGGCGGTTGCCGGGTGTCTGTTCCTTTTAACTGATTTGTCGGGGTTGCGCTGATACCCGGGAGTATCGAGAGAATTGAGGGGACTATGGGGAAGCACGCTGTTAAGCCTTGCGTATCGCAGTGGATCCGGTGTGCCCGTGACGTCGATACGCGTTAGCGCTGAAGGTCGCGGCTACACCTTTTCGCAGGGGACCGTCGTTCGCGTCGGCAGTGCGCAGAATGCCGACGTCATCCTGCATTCCCCCGCGGTCAGCCCCTACCACGCACGCCTGGTCGCCGACGGGAACGGGTGGTGGCTCGCCGCGGAGGACGGCGGCGACATCTGGCTGGCCGGCGGCCGGATAACCGCACTCCAGCTGACCGGTGCGGTAACTGTGCAGCTCGGGGCGCGAGGTGAGGCAGCGGTATACCTGGAGCCGGTCGCCGATCAGGCCCGGGTAGCGGTGCTGGTAACCCGGCTCGGCCGCGATCAGCGCGTCTTTCCCGTGGGCACGCAAGTGCGCGTCGGACGTGACCCGTCGCTAGAGCTCGTGTCGGTGAACCCGCTTGTGTCGAGACAGTGCCATGGCCTGATCACATCAGATGAAAAGGGTGCTATCTACACCGATAGGTCCCGCCGAGGGACGTTCCTCGACGGGAAGCGGTTGCGAGGACCGCTGCGCATCACCGAATCCGTCGTGCTGCGCCTCGGCGACCCCGCAACTGGCGAGGAACTGGGGATCACCCCGCCCTTGTCCGGCACCGAACTGGAACATAACCGTGGCCGGCGGATAATACGCAGCCGTGTCCGGATCATCGCCGGGCTGGCGGCCATCGCCATCGCGGGCGGGGTGGCCGCTGTCATCTTCGCGGACGCGGGATCAGCCCCGGCGGGCAGCACGCTCAGCGGTGGCCTGTCGCCGGCCGTCCTGGCGAACGCCGAGTCGGCGACGGTCCGGTTGCTCCAGGGCTCCCAGTCCTCCTTTACGGGCTGGGGATCAGGAACCCTGATCAGCCCGACCGGGCTCATCCTCACGAACGCCCACGTCGCTGAGCCGCAGGCGCCTGGAGCTGGAGTGGCGCTCGGTATTCCGGCCGCTCAGCTTGAGCCGGATCCGCCGTTCCTGACGGTCGAGCTGACCACGGGCCCGTCTTCGCCTGTCGTCGCCCGTTACCGGGCCAGGCCGGTAGCCGTCGACGGGTACCTTGACCTGGCGGTCGTCCAGATTTACGCGACGAGCAGCGGGAAGCCGGTGAACCCCAGCTCCCTCCGCCTGCCGTACTTCACCCTCGGCAGCGATGCGGCGGTGCAGCTTGACCAGCCGGTCACCGTGCTCGGGTTCCCTGGCGTGGCCGACTCTGACTCGATCACCGTCACCAGCGGGGTGATATCGACGTTCATACCTGACCCGCTCGGGCACGTTAACGACCCTCGTTTCGAGCTGGAGACCACGGCACGCCTGGCACACGGCAACTCGGGAGGCGCCGCGATCAACGACGCGGGCCAGCTGATTGGCGTGCCGAGCCTGGAAGTTACCGGCGAAGGCGGCGACCTGTCCTGGCGGCTGCGCGCGGTCAACGAGGCCCTGCCGCTCATCGCCGCGGCGGAAGACCATACCGCTTACCACAGCAAGATCCTGGTGCAGCTGACGGGCGCGGAGGAGGTGACGGGCGCGGGTGTCGGGGCTACGCCGCAAGCGGCCTGCTCGGGGGGCCGTTCGGTCGGGTCGGCCGGGTCGGCCGTGTTCGGTATCGATTACGCCCGGGTGCCCGTGGGTCTTGACCTCGCGATGCTGGTCGCGCTACCAAATGGATCAGCCGTGACTGTGTCTACTGGCGGATTGCCGCAAGCGACGGCAAAATCAAGCAGCGCGTGTTTCACTGTCGATCTCGACGCCGATCAGCTAGGGCTGGCCGCCCTGCCGGACGGGACCTATCACGTTCAGCTTTACGGTGGCCCGAACCTGACCCCGATCGGCGGGTCTGCCGCCCTCACTGTGGGCACATCTGGCGGACCCGCAGCCTCGGGTGCGCCGTAGCGCCACAAGACCATGAGAGTGTGGAGGTAGAAGAAATGAGCGGGAACTCGTTCGACGAACAAGGCGAGGCCCACGAGGCGCTGAGCACGGCCGTCAAGAGCTACGGTGCGCGCGTCCTTGGCGACCCGCGCGTCCTGGGCAACATGGTCGGCGACATGCTGCCGGACCTCCCTCGCGAGGCAAGCCTGCTTGTCACGGCGGCCGAGGCCGGGGTGGCCGGTGAGCTGGTCCAGCACGTCGAGCAGCAGCATCTCGACGTCGACACCGCGATCCAGCTGGTCGCGCGGTCGCTGACCGAGCGCAGGTCCCTTGATGCGGCGGCCAGCACCTGGGTGACCTCCGAGTATGCCAGGGCCCTCGGCTACCCGGTGCGGGCGCCGGCCGGCCAGGGCAGCCCGTCAGCCAAGGACACCCCCGGCGCGCCGCCGACAGTCACGATGCAGGCCATGTCACCGGTGGCGCCGCCGCCGGTGTCGCCGCAAGTGGCCCCGATGCCTGTCCCGCCGTCTCCGGCCTGGCCAAGCCCTGGAGCCCAGGGACAGCCGGGCCAGCCGATGCGGGCGCCGGTGCCGCCGCCCCAGCCCCAGCCGCAGGCTCAGCCTCCGTTCCGGCCGCAGGCGCAGCCGCCGTTCCAGGGCCAGCCTCCTTTCCCGCCGCAGGGCCAGGCACCGTTCCCGCCACAGGGCCAGCCGGCCCCCCGGCAGGACGGCCCTGTGCCGCCGATGCAGTTCCCGCAGCCTCCCTACGGCGGCCCGCCCCCGGCCGCTCGGACGGGCGGCAAAGGGCCCTCCGGCCCGAAGCGAGGCCTTTTCGCTGGCGGAGCGGTCGTGGGGGTCATCGTGCTGTACCTGATCGTGGCGGCCGTCGCCCACGCATTCCCGTTCGCCAAGCACACC
The DNA here is from genome assembly GCA_030043595.1 of Trebonia sp. Taxonomy (GTDB): domain Bacteria; phylum Actinomycetota; class Actinomycetes; order Streptosporangiales; family Streptosporangiaceae; genus Trebonia. Next base: position 2,478 of record JASHXJ010000461.1, on the reverse strand, counting down.
CCCAAGCCCACCCCCACCCCGACGATCACGACGCCTCCGCCCACGCCCACGCCTACGCCGTCGACCCCGACTCCCACGCCGACGACGCCGACTCCCACGCCGACGACGAGCCTGGCGGCGGGCGTCCTCCCCATCTCCACGCTGCTGCCGACTGACCTGGACGACATCTCGATGGAGTGCGCGGTGCAGCACACGAGCTTCCCCTGGGCCATGCCCGGCCTGGTGACCGCGCTGAAATGCACCGACCCCGGCCTGCCGGGCGGACAGGTCTTCGCGTTCCAGCTGAACAGCTCCGCCAACTACCAGACCGCCTGGGACAACTTCAACAAGTGGTGGGGCTTCGACCTGTCCACCGCCGGCACGGTCTGCCCGCCGACCGGGAGCGACACGCAAGGCACGACCGAATGGAAGGACAAGCAGTTCCCGTACCGTAACGGCCAGGTACTGGAGTGCGAGACAGTCGGCAGCGGCAGCACCACCCAGGCGTCATACACCTGGACGTTCCCGACCGAGGACGGCTTCATCATCGCGCAGGCCGCCCACACCTGGACGTTCAGCCAGCTCAACACCTAGTGGCTGAACACGTGACCCCGCTAGCGCCGTACTCCCGCATGCCCGGAGGAGGGATCTCCAGGCGGCCACTGCACGTCATCATCCTGGCGGACTGCTCAGGCGGAATGAAGGGAGAGAAGATCCAGGCGCTGAACTTCGCGATCGCGGACATGATGCCGCACCTGGAGGCCTGGGAGCACGATCAGGAGCAGGCGCAAGTGTTCATCCGGGCGATCGCCTTCGCCACGGAGCCGCGCTGGCACATCCGCGATCCGGTCCCGGTCGCCGGAATCCGCTGGAAGCCGCTGCAGCCAGTGGCCAAAGGCCTGACCAACATGGGGCCGGCGTTCGCGCTGGCGGCCGAGGCGCTGGCGCCGGGCCAGATCGAACGCCGCGCGCTCCGGCCGGCCCTGCTGCTGATCACCGATGGGCTGGCCACCGACCCGCCCGGCGGTTTCGAGGCGGGCCTGGGCACACTGCTGGCCCAGCCCGCGGGCAGGGCCGCCCTGCGCCTGTCCATAGCGATCGGGCGTGACGCGCAGTCCGATGCGCTCACCCGGTTCATCGGCGACCCGACCGTTCCTGTGCTGGTGGCGGACAGCACGGAGGACATCGCTGACCGCCTGGTAGCCGCTTCGCTGGCGGTTTCCAGGATGTCAGAAACAGGCGCCGACCGGGGAGCTGTGATGCGCAGGCTGTTCGGCCCGGCAGAGGGCTTCCCGCCTGGTGTGTTTGACCAGGACACGATCATCTGACGCGGCCATGACAAGCGAACTCGAGCCAGCAGGCTGGCACGTCGTCGTCGGAACCGCCCGTGGTGCCGTGCATTACGCACGTGGCATGCCCAACCAGGATTCGGCCGAGTATCAGGCTGACGCCGAAACCGCCGCGACCGTCGTCGCCGTAGCCGACGGCCACGGCCACTCCCGGCACGCCCGCAGCGCGATCGGATCCGCGCTCGCGGTCCAGGTCTCCTGCCGGGTGGCCGCTCAGTTTGCCGGGAGCCTGGCCAGCCAGCCAGCCGCGGACGGAGCAGCGGAGGCGGCACGTGAACACTTGCCGCTGGCAATCGTCCGGGAATGGCGCGGAGAGGTCGCCAAGCACCTTTCGGCACACCCGTACACGGAGTCGGAGCAGGCAGCGCTCGCTGAGGCCGGGGACGAACCTGAGGTCCCCTATGGCTCTACCTTGCTCGTCGCGGTGATCGCAGGGCGCTGGCTGGCCTGCGCGCAGATCGGGGACGGCGACGTAATCGCGGTCCGGCCCGACGGTACCGCGTTGTGCCCTGTGCCCGGAGACAGCAGGCTCGACGGGCAGCACACGACGAGCCTGTGCCAGCCGGACGCCGAGGACGACTTCCGCACCGCCGCGCACGATCTGAGCGGCGAGCCGCTGCTGGCGTTGCTGGTCGCCACGGACGGGTTTGGCAACGCGCAGTCCTCCGCCAGCTGGCAAGGCGAGGTTGCCCGCGATATCGTCGCGCTCGCCGCTGAGCACGACCATGGGTGGTTCGCGGTCCATGTACCGGACTGGGCGGAGCGCTGTGCTTCAGCCGACGGCAGCGGCGACGACACGACGATCGCGCTCCTGCTCGCACCGAGGGACTCGTGGACGCGCTGATACAGCCAGGGCAGGTGCTGCGGATGGAGCGTGGCGAGGCCCTGGTCACTGTCGGGGAGTGCATCGGCCAGGGCGGGCAGGGAGTGGTGCACCGGGCGCGGCTGGGCAACGCGCTGTTCGCCGTGAAGTGGGTCCGGCCCGGGCCGGGCGAGGCGGATACCCGCCGGTCGATCACCGCGCTGATCCAGCGGGGCCAGCCTCCGCACAAGGCATTCGCGTGGCCCATCGACATGGTCACGTCGCCGGAGACACCGGGCTTTGGCTACGTGATGCCCCTGCTTGAGCCGCGGTTCGTCTCGGTTCCCC
>JASHXJ010000460.1 GCA_030043595.1 Trebonia sp. | reverse complement strand
GGAGTCGGACGCGGCGGCGGGGGCGCTGCCGGCGGCAGGTACGGAGCGGGCGGGGGCCGGGGCCGGGGCGGGGGCGGCGCCACGGCCGCCTACGCACTGCACGTCTCCCCCGCCGTTGACCACGTGCGCCCGTGACCCGGCGGCCGTCAGCAGTGCCGACGCTCGCTCAACCGCCCAGCCTTTCACGTAGCCGGAGGGATCGAAACGGCCGCCGGGCGCCGCGGTGAAGTACCCGTCGGACAGGTCGCGGATGAAGGCGCAGGCGGCGATGACTTCGGCGACCTCGGGGGCGCAGCCATCGACGGTGACCTCGGCCTCGGCGAGCGCGCAGACGTCGCTGTCCGGCCGGAACGGCGAGAACACGCGGTCCACCCAGTGCAGCCAGCGGACGGCGGAATCCAGTGACCCGTTCGCCCGCGCGGACACCGGGACATCGAATGAGACCACGGTTCCCATGACGTGTTCGGCGTGCCGCATCCGGGCTTGGACCGACGGAATAGATAGCACGCTCAGCCCCCGTTATCCAGCGCACTTTGCAGGGACTGAATATACCCTCCGCTGGTATATGTCGCACCGGAAACCGTGTCAATGCGGGCGCTTTGCGCGGTGATCGTCTCACCGATCAGCCTGGGCAGCGCGTACTGGCCGATCTCCAGGTCCATCTGGGTGGTCGCGGGCTGCTGGAGAATGTTTACCTTGACGATCCTTCCGGTTTTCACCACGAGCTGGACCTGCACAGGGCCGTAGACGGTATGCGCGACGTGTCCGGTGACCGCGCGCTCGCCCGGGAGCAGAGTAGGTGTCGCGGTGGGAGACGCGACGGTTCGTTCGGAAGAATGGGATTTGAAAGACAGCAGCGCGACGAGACCGGCGACCGTCGCGATGACGGCCAGGATCACGCGTCGCATGCTTTCTCCTAGAACTCGAAAGACTCGCTGTGGATGCGCCGGCGCGGCACGCCCGCCTCGGTCAGCGCCGCGACCGCGCTGCCGGTCATGCCGGGCGGGCCGCACAGGTAGACGTCCATCTTCTGCAGGCCGGGGGCGAGCTCGCGCAACCGGTCCGCGGACAGGGGGTCGGCTCCGAGGTCGGTCCTGCTGCCGACCACGTAGTGCACGGTGGCGCCGCGCGCCTTCGCGATCGCGTCGAGCTCGGACTGGAACACGACGTCCTGCCAGGTGCTCGCCCGGTAGATCAGCGTGACCTTGCCGGACAGCGTCGCGAAGATCGCGCGCAGCGGGGTGATGCCCACGCCGCCGGCCAGCAGCAGGACGGGCCGGCTGGTGCTGCCGGGAACGAACGCGCCGAACGGTCCCTCGGCGATCACCCGGGTGCCCGGCTTGAGGCGGCTGAGCGCGGCGCCATGGTCGCCGGCGTCCCGCACCGTGATGCGCATGAGGTCGTCGCTGGCGGCCGCGGACAGCGAGTACGGGTGGGACTGCCACCACAGCCCGCGGGCCAGGAAGCGCCAGCGGAAGAACTGCCCTGGTTCTGCTGCGAGTTCGCTGAGGCGGTCGCCCTTGATGTACACCGAGAAGGCTCGCGGGGTCTCCGCGCGCACCCCGGCCACCCGGTACCCGTGCCGGACGAAGTCGCGGACCGGCACCACGAGGCGGTACCAGAGCACCAGCGCGGCCACGGCCAGGTACAGGCACGACCACCAGAACCGCGCGGGCGGACTGGCGGCGAAGGCGGCACCGTTCGCGAACTGGTGGCTGAACGCGAGGGCGATCGCCAGGTACGTGTACAAGTGCAGGTAGTACCAGGTTTCGTAGCGCAGTCGCCTGCGGATCGCGCGCATGGAGACCAGGGCGGTGCCGAGCAGCAGGAACCAGGCGACGGTCGCCATCAGCACATCTGGATAGGTGGTGATCAGGGCGCCGGTCTCGGTCACCGGGTTGGTGTGCGCCATGATCGCATAGCCCCAGACGATCGCCAGCACATGGCCGCTGACCAGGGCGATCACCCACCGGCCGCCGGTCGCGTGCCAGCGGGCCAGCCGGTCTGCGCCGACCCCGCGCTCGACGGGCGGGACGCGCGCCATCAGCAGGACGAGCACGATCACGCCGTAGCCGGCCAGCAGGCCGAGGATCTCGCCCACGCCGGTCAGCCAGCCGCCGAGGCCGATGATGCTCAGTGTGCTGTGCCACCAGAGGACGAGGACGGCGGCGGCACCCGCGGCGATGGCGGCCAGCAAGCCGCGCGGCCCGATGGCAGCGGCCACCGCTCCTCCCCTCTTCCCCTCTTTGTATCTCTTTGTCGATATTCCCGTGCCCACCGGGGACGATGCTGTCGGCCGCCCCCGATACGGGAACGAACGGGGGTCGGGCTGGGTTCACCAGACGAAGGTCAGGGCCGGCCGGGACGGCCGGGCCGAACGGTCAGGACAATGGGCACTGAATGCCGCGGATCGTCGTGCGTAGCGTGAATTTCGGAGGATACCAGGGATACCAGAATGCCCGCAGAAGCGGACAGCATGAGGGGATGCGGGGCAATGGCTGGAATCATCGTCGGAATTGACGGCTCGGCGTATTCGCAGCGAGCCCTTGAGTGGGCGGTGCGGGAGGCCGCCGTGCGTCAGGTGCCGCTGCGGGTGATCACTGTCTACCGGACGTCTGCGGGCTACTGGGGCGGGCCAAGCTACCCGCAGGACCGCACGTTCGCCGAGCGGGCGCGTCAGGAAGCGCAGGAGGCGACGGAGAAGGCGCTGGCACTGCTCGGCGCGGGCCGGCCCGAGCGCGTCACCGTCGAGGCGCGCAGCGGCATCCCCGCTGAGGAACTGGTCGGTGCCAGCAAGGACGCGGACATGATCGTGGTGGGCTCGCGCGGCACCGGGGGCTTCGCCCGCCTGCTGCTCGGCTCGGTCAGCACCCAGCTCACGCATCACGCGTACTGCCCGGTCGTGGTCATCCCCGCCGAGGACAGGCACTAGACGGGAGCAGCGGCCCGAGCGCGATGGCCGCGAGCACGCGGCCATCGCAAAGGTAGCAAAAGTAGCAGAGCGTAATCTTCTGGCCGTGCGCACTCGCGAGACGGGAAAGAGATTTCGCTAGGACGTGGCTGGGTGGCCGTAGCGAATCTTGGCGCTGAGATGCACTAACGCCTGTTCGTATAACTTCTCCGCCAGCTATTCCTTACCGTTGCGCTATGTCGGTATGCCTGCACGGAAAGTATTCATATGTGTACGTAACGAAATAATCTGGCCAGAGTAGTCATCACTGATGGGACACGGACAAATGCTGAGAGTTAGCAAAGTCGACGAGTGGCTGCGCCGCGCGCCAACCCGCCCAGACTTGCGCACGCACGGTGACTGCGTGATCATCCGCTCGACCCAGAGCTACGACAGCAGGACAGGCGTAAGCCTGACGTCCGGGGTAAGCGGCCAGTCGGCCGGCGCCACGGCGCTGTGCCTGCACCTGGTCATGATCCCGCCGGGCACGCGCGGCATGCCGCACTTCCACGCGGGGCACGAGAGCGCCGTATACGCCGTGAGCGGCGAGACCGAGGTCTGGCACGGCACCGGGCTGGTCAAGCGCACCGTGGTGCGGGCCGGGGACTTCATGTACATCCCGCCGGGAACCCCGCACCTGCCGGTGAACAAGGGTGATGTCATGGCGATAGCGGTCGTCGCCCGCACCGATCCCGACGTAGCGGACAACGTCGTCGTCGTGGAACTGCCACGGCACCTGGCCAGCCTGCTCAGCTTTCCGGTCGCCGTCCACGATTAACCAGGCCCCCGCGCCCGCTTTCGCGGGGACGCGGTGCACCGGCAGGCGTGCGGCGGGTCCTCCTCCGCCGCGGCGCACAGGGGCTTCTCTCCCCCCGAGCCGCCGGACCCACCGCAGTGTGGCCGCGGCTCCGCTGGTGTAGCAGCGGGGACCGCGGCCACACCCCCATGTGGGGATGAACGATCAGCATAGCGCGCCGGTCGCCGCGCCGTAACGCGATTAACGTAACGCGCTTACGCAGCGCGTTCACGCGAGGCGCTCACGCGAAGGCCTCAGGCGGCGGGCAGGCGCACACCAGGTGGCGGTCGCCGTACGCCTGGTCGATGCGGCGCACCGGCGGCCAGTACTTCGCGCGCCGCGTCACCCCGGCGGGGTAGCCGCCTTCGGCGGTCGTGTACGGGTGCTTCCACTCCCCCACGATCAGCATCCGCGCGGTGTGCGGCGCGTTCTTCAGCGGGTTGTCGACGGGGTCGTAGTCGCCAGAGGCGACCTTGTCGATCTCGGTCCTGATCGAGATCATCGCGTCACAGAACTGGTCGATCTCGGCCAGGCTCTCGCTCTCGGTCGGCTCGATCATGAGGGTCCCTGCCACGGGGAACGACATGGTCGGCGCGTGGAAGCCGTAATCGATCAGGCGCTTGGCCACGTCCTCGACGGTGACCCCGCCGGGCAGCTTGCGCAGGTCGACGATGCACTCATGGGCGACCAGACCGCCCCGGCCCGTGTGCAGCACCGGGTAGTGCGGCGCGAGCCGGCGGGCGATGTAGTTCGCGGAAAGCACGGCGACCTGCGTCGCCCGGCGCAGCCCGGCGGCGCCCATCATGGCGATGTACGCCCACGAGATAGGCAGGACGCCCGCCGAGCCGTAGCGGGCCGCTGTGACCGGCCGGGACGCGCCGGGCAGGAACCCGGCCAGGTGGCCGCGGGCGGCGACAGGGCCGACGCCGGGGCCGCCGCCGCCGTGCGGGATGCAGAACGTCTTGTGCAGGTTCAGGTGAGACACATCCCCGCCCAGCAGCGCGGGCGACGCGAGCCCGGCCAGGGCGTTCAGGTTGGCACCGTCGATGTAGACCTGCCCGCCAGCCTGGTGCACGAGGTCGCAGACATGGCTGATCGTGGTCTCGTAGACGCCGTTCGTGGACGGGTACGTCAGCATGATCGCGGCGACCCGGCCGGCGTGCGCGCCGAGCGCCGCGCGCAGCTCGGGCAGCGCGATCGCCCCGTCGTCGCCACAGCGCACGACGACGACCCGCAGCCCGGCGAGCACGGCGCTCGCGGCGTTCGTGCCGTGCGCCGACTCGGGGATGAGGCAGACGTCGCGCTCGGCGTCGCCGCGCGACGCATGGTAGGCGCGGATCGCCAGCAGGCCGGCGAGCTCGCCTTGCGAGCCGGCGTTCGGCTGGACGGAGCAGGCATCGTAGCCGGTCACCGCGCACAGCCACCGCTCCAGGGAACCGATCATCTCGGCGTAGCCCGCGGCGTCCGCGGCGGGCGCGAAGGGGTGCAGCCCGGCGAATCCCTGCCAGGTGACCGCTTCCATCTCGGCCGTCGCGTTCAGCTTCATCGTGCACGAGCCGAGCGGGATCATCGACCGGTCGAGTGCCAGGTCAAGGTCGGACAGCCGGCGCAGGTAGCGCAGCATCGCGGTCTCGCTGCGGTGCTCGCTGAAGACCGGGTGGGTGAGGAACTTGGAGGTCCGCACCAGGCCGGCCGGCAGCGTGTCGTCAGGGACCGCGGCAAGTCCGACGTCGCTGGCGTCCAGGCCCGTGCCGACCATGGACGCGCCGACGAGGGCGGCGACCACGTCGCGCAGGTGCTCGGGGGTGGTTGTCTCGTCGCAGGCCACCTGGACCACGCCGCCGCCGGCGTCGTACAGGTTGTAGCCGGCCTCCCTGGCCCGCCGTAGCGCCGCTGCCGCCTCGGAGGGCCCGTCAAGCAGGACCCGGATGGTGTCGAAACAGGCGCCACTGCCCGTGGCGAGCCCGTAGCCGCGCAAGGTGGCGGCGAGGGTGGCGGCGCTCCGGTGCGCCCGCTGCGCGATCGCCGCCAGGCCGTCCGGGCCGTGGTAGCAGGCGTACATGCCCGCGACGACGGCGAGCAGGACCTGCGCGGTGCAGATGTTGCTGGTGGCGCGCTCGCGGCGGATGTGCTGCTCACGCGCCTGCAGTGCGAGGCGGTAGGCGGGATTTCCGTCGGCGTCCACGGAGACGCCGACCAGGCGGCCAGGCAGCTGGCGCTTGAGATCGTCGCGGACGGCCATGTAGGCGGCATGCGGGCCGCCGTAGAACATGGGCACGCCGAACCGCTGGGTGGAGCCGACCGCGATGTCGGCGCCCATCTCGCCGGGCGGCTTGAGCAGCGTCAGCGCCAGGATGTCGGCGGCCACCGCTACCGTGGCCTTAGCGGCGTGGGCGGCCTCGATGACCGGGGTGAGGTCGCGGACTTCTCCGGACGCGCCGGGATACTGCAGCAGAACGCCAAAGGCGTCACCGAAGTCTGTGCCGGGGCCAACGGGGGTGATGCGAAGGTCGATACCGAGGGGTTCGGCGCGTGTGCGCAGCACGTCGAGCGTCTGCGGGAGGCAGTCGGCGTCGGCGAGGAACACGGTGCCAGCACCCGGCGTGGTGGCGGGGGCCGCCCGGCGGGCGAGTGTCATGGCCTCGGCGGCGGCGGAGGCCTCGTCGAGCAGGGACGCGTTGGCGACCGGCAGCCCGGTCAGGTCGGAGACCATGGTCTGGAAGTTCAGCAGCGCCTCCAGGCGGCCCTGCGAGATCTCCGGCTGGTACGGCGTGTACGCGGTGTACCAGGCGGGGTCCTCAAGCACGTTACGCCGGATCACCGCCGGGGTGATCGTGTCGTAGTAGCCGAGGCCGATCATGGACACCCGCACGGTGTTGCGGTTCGCGATGCGGCGAAGCTCGGCGAGCGTCTGCTGCTCGGTCCGCGGCTCCGGGAGCGCGGACAACGACGCCGGGGCCTGCGTGCCGGCCGGGAGCGCGGCTGTCAGCAGCTCCTCGAGGGAGGAGTAGCCCAGCCTGGCGAGCATCGCCCGCTGGTCCTCAGGCGAGGGCCCGATGTGGCGAGCCGCGAAAACAGGCACATCTGCGGACAAGGAGCCTCCCCGGGATTCAGGACTCCCCGTCTGTCACCGAGTCGGCTCCAGAGTGCCTGTCCCGCTCGGTCCTTGGTGCCTGAGAGGTTCCGGGGATGTGTTGCCCCTTCGGCGCCTCGCCGTGGTTTTTGCGGCGAGATCTCTCCCGGACGGGATAACTGGCTTCGGAAATTCAGCTTAGCTGACAACAGGGCATCGCGGCAGGGGTTAGCCCGTCTTGCGGGCCCGCCGCGTCGCGAGTTCGTCGGTCCCGGTGGCGATCAGGCCGTCTTCCGCGCGCACCGCGGGCAATTCGGCGAGTTCACCCGCAACCTCTTGCCAGACGCGGCCGAGGGCGATACCGAACACGCCCTGCCCGCCGGCGAGCAGATCCACCACCTCGTCCGGCGAGGTGCACTCGTAGACGCTCACCCCGTCGCTCATGAGCGTCACCTGCGCCAGGTCGTCGCTGCCGCGGTCGCGCAGGTGCTGTACCGCCGCCCTGATCTGCTGCAGCGATATCCCGGTGTCCAGCAGCCGCTTGACCACCTTGAGGACGAGGATGTCGCGGAAGCCGTACAGCCGCTGCGATCCCGAGCCGTGCGCGGCCCGCACGGACGGCTCGACCAGCCCGGTGCGTGCCCAGTAGTCCAGCTGACGGTAGGTGATCCCGGCCGCGGCGCAGGCCGTCGGCCCCCGGTAGCCTATCTCGGCGTCGCCGTCGAAGAGCGTGCCCTGCAGATCACCGGACCCACCCCTTGTTACCGACACGGCCACCTCCTGTGACTACCCCCGGCATTCGCACCGTAAGCCGCCCTGGCCTGGCACGTCAACGATCACGCGCGGCGAGTCGCGACATTGCCGGGCGAAACACTCCGGCTCAAGAAACCCTAGGTCGAGCGGCCGAAGTCCTCGGGCGAGATGGTATCGAGGAACTCGCGGAACTTCTCAACCTCGTCCTCCTGCTCGTCGGGGATCGCCACGCCGGCCTCGTCGAGGATCTCGTCGGAGGCGAAGATCGCGGCGCCGGTCCGCAGCGCCAGCGCGATCGAGTCGGAGGGCCGCGCGCTGACCTCCGCTCCGTTGGAGAACACCAGGTCAGCGTAGAAGATCCCGTCACGCAGCGCGGTGATGTTCACCGTGCGCAGCTGTACGTTCAGCACCTCGAGCACGTCGCGGAACAGGTCGTGGGTCAACGGGCGCAGCGACACCATGCCCTGCTGGGCGAAGGCGATCGCGGTCGCTTCCATCGCCCCGATCCAGATGGGCAGGTAACGGTCCCCCTGCGCCTCTTTGAGCAGGACGATCGGGCTGTTGGACGGCATCTCGACTCGGACGCCGACGACCTCCATCCGCCGCACTAGAGCTCCGTCCTCACACGCGCTAAGCGAGGCCAAGCGCACCGAACCACTCTTCTTGCCAAACTACACCCGCTACCGCCCGGAAGCCGAGCGCAGCCCCGGGGCTTCGGACGCACTCGGATGTGTACCCGCCGCAGGCGTCCCCGATGCCAGTCCAGCCTCGTTAAGTCCGTCTTCGACCAATGTCGCATGAAGGCGCGCGATGTGCACCGCGACCTCGCGGGCGGCGCGCAGCGCCGGCTCCCGGCTCCCCTTTTGCCTGGCCAGCGGCGCCGCCACCTGCTCCACGAGGGAGATCTCCCGGTCAGCCGCCGCCTTGATCGCCCGCAGGTGCCGCGGCTCGATGCCGTACTCGCGCAGCGCCACCGCTGACCGGACCACGAGGAGCGCCTCGGTCCCGTAGTGCCGGGCGCGGCGGACGAGCCCGTAGTCCTCGAGCTCGGCGAGGATCTCCTCGTCCGCCCCGGTCGCCTCGAGCAGCTCGCTGCGGGTCATCACGTCGGGCTCCGGCGAGGCCACTCCGTCCATGGCATCCAGCCGCGCCTTGATTACTCGCAGTGGCAGATACTCGTCCCGCTGGGCGGTCAGGATGAAGCGCAGCCGCTCGATGTCGGCTACCGCGAACCGCCGGTATCCCGACTCGGCACGGGCCGGCTGAATCAGTCCCTCGGCTTCGAGGAAACGGATTTTCGACGGGCTGATGTCCGGGAATTCCGGGCGCAATTCATCCAGAACCTGCCCGATACCGACGCTAGCCCGTGCCGGACCGTGTCGGTGCCCGAGCCCCGGACGGTGGCCGTCCGTCATGCGTAATCCTGCGCTCCATGTCCGCGGCGCCTGCCGACCTCCGGGCTCCGGGTCAGGAACAGCAGGCGGAACTTGCCGATCTGGACCTCGTCACCGCCGGCCAACTCGGCCTCCTCGATCCGCTCACGGTTCACGTAGGTGCCGTTCAGGCTACCAACGTCGCGCACGGTGAACCGGTCACCGGACCGGTAAAACTCGGCGTGTCGCCGGGAAACGGTCACGTCGTCAAGGAAGATGTCGCTGTCCGGGTGCCGTCCGGTACTGGTGAAATCGTCGTCGAGCAGGAAACGGCTGCCGGCGTTCGGGCCGCGGAGCACCACGAGCAGCGCCGTGCCGGGCGGCAGCGAGTCGGCGACCGAATAGTCGGGAGACGGCTCGTCGGCGTATTCCGGCTCGCCGAGCACCGGCGATATCACCGAGGTGGTCTCGCCGGGTCCCTGCCGGTCGGGACCGCCGCCCCAGCCGCGGTCCTGCGGCGATCCCCAGCCGCGGTCGGCGGAGGCGCGGATCAGCGGGGCGCCGCAGTTAGAGCAGTACCTGGCTCCGTCCGGGTTCGGCCGGCTGCACCGGGAACAGTACACACCTGGCATGGCTCCGCTCGGCCTCCCCTCGCGCGGCGTGGCGCCCTCGCGGAGCACCGCGTCAGGCGACGTTGCCAAAGGTACCCGTGCGGAAGGCTGCCGGTCCATGCGCCACGCGAAGAGCCCGCGTTTGCCGCCTTGCTCGCGACGTTTCCGCCACACAGCCGCTTCACCTCCCGGTCACGCGCCAGCCGCTCGCGTACGCTGCGCGTGGCCGTTTTCGATGCATCGTAAATTCCTACGTCTGCGTAATTAACACAGATTACCTGAGGACGGGGCCGTTATTCGCCCGTTGTCAGAGGTATTGGCCCGCAGAGATCACTGCCTGACCCCGTCACTGCCCGTGACAGTGCCGGTGCCGCCGCCCGTGTCACTGGTCGGCCTGCTCGACCACGGCGGCCCAGTGGTCGAGCAGCAGCTGCGCCGAGTCGGCGTCCATGCCCTCCGCCCACAGGTGCGTCACCGCGTCCGCCGGGTCCGGCAGCACGAGCACCCAGCCCCGCTCGGCGTCCACGATGCGGACCCCGTCCGTCGTGTCGACCGGGCTGTTCCCTGCCGCCTCCACCACGGTCCGCATCACGCTGCCCTTGGCCGCCCACGGGGTCGGCACCGACCGCCGCAGCAGGTGCGCTGGGGGAATGCGCGCGTCGATCTGGCTGAGCGTCAGCCGGGTGCGCGCGACCAGGCCGAGCAGCCGGACGAAGGTGGCGATGCCGTCCACCGTCCGCCCGAACTCCGGGACCACGAACCCGCCGCGCCCGTCCGCCGCGAAGATCACGTCCTCGCCCGCCGCCGCGCTCGTCAGCGCGTCCATTGACGTGGGCGTCCACTCCACCTGCACGCCGTGGAACCGGCAGACCTGCTCGGCCACCCGGGTCGTGGTCACGGGCAGCGCGACCCGGCCGTGCCGCCGCTCGGCGGCCACGAGGTCGAGCACGACGAGCAGCGCGCGCTCGTCGCTGACCAGCGCCCCCTTCTCGTCCACCAGGTGGATCCGCTCCCCGACCGGGTCGAAGCGCACGCCGAAGGCGGCCTTGGACGACGACACGACCTCGGCGAGCCGCTGCAGCCCGGCCCGCTGCTGGGCGACCGTCTGGGTCGGCGTCACCTCGTCGAGCCGGTTGTTCAGCGTGTGCACCTCGACGCCGATCCGCCCGAGCAGGGTCGGCAGCACCAGGGACACGGTCCCGCCGGCGCAGTCAGCGACCACCTTCAGCCCCGCGCCGCGCACCCCGGTCAGGTCGACGCAGCGCAGCAGCTCGTGGGTGTACCACTCGACGACGCGCGGCGGGTACGACAGCTCGGCGATCTCGCCGGGGAACGCGCGGCGGAACTCCTGCCGGGAGAAGACCCGCTCCAGCCGGCGCTGCGCCGCCTGGGAGAGCTCGGCTCCACGCTCGTCGAGGAAGATGATGTCGATCGACTGGGTGTCGCCCGGCGTGGTGCGCAGCGCGATGCCGCCGCTGTAGTCGCCGCGCGCGGTCTCGAAGCGCGCCACGGGCAGCGGCAGCGCCTCCAGATCCATGACGTTGATCGCGGAGGCGTTCAGGGCGCCCTGCACGGCGCGCTTCAGGGTGCGCGCGGCCCGTGAGACGTCGCGCGAGGTGGTGACGACCGACCCCTTCTTGAGCATGGTCGCGTAGGCGGACGACAGCCGGACGCACAGCTCCGGGGTGACCTCCACGTTGATAAGGCCCGACACCCCCCGCTGGCCGAACAGCGTCCGCTGCCCCCGCGACTCCCACACCACGCTGGTGTTGACGACGGCGCCGGCCTCGATGGTCTTGAACGGGTAGACCTTCACTCCGGCGGAGATGTACGCCTCGGGCTCGACCACGCACTCGTCGCCGATGACGGCAGTCTCCTCGATCCGCGCCAGCCGCATCACGTCGGTGTTCTTGCCGACGACGCAGCCGCGCAGCGTGGTGCCCTGGCCGATGAACACGTTGTTGTGCACCACCGCGCGGTGGATGAACGCGCCCTCCTTGACCACCACGTTGGCGCCGATCACGCTGTACTCGCGCAGGTGGGCGCCGGCCTCGATCTTCGCGTAGTCGCCGATGCACAGCGGCCCGGTCAGCACGGCGTCCGGGTCCACGTCCGCGCCCTCGGCGACCCACACGCGCGGCGAGACCTCGAACCCGGCGATGTCGGCGTCGACCCGCCGCGCGAGCACGTCGGCCTGCGCCTTCAGGTAGCTCTCCAGCGTGCCGACGTCTTCCCAGTACCGGTCGGACACGTACCCGAATAGCGGCGCGCCGCGCGCGAGGAGCTTCGGGAACACGTCGTGCGACCAGTCCACCGACTCTTTGGGCGAGACCTCGGCGAGC
>JASHXJ010000459.1 GCA_030043595.1 Trebonia sp. | reverse complement strand
CGTCGTCACTGCAGGCCGCCCCGTCTGCGGCGCAGGTAGGCGGCCACCGACGGCGGCGCGGCGACCGCGGCGATCACGCCGAGCGCGGTGATCACGCCGAGCAGGATGCGGTCAGCCCCGCTGCCCGGGAGGTTGATCACCGAACCGGTGATGTCCGTGTTCTCCGCGACGCCCGAGCCGGTGCCGGCGGAGCCGCTACCTGTAGCGGTACTCGTGCCGGTTCCCGTGCCCGTGCCGGTCCCGGTGCCTGTGCCGGTTCCCGTGCCGGTCCCGGTCCCGGTGCCCGTGCCGGACTTGCCCGTCGCGTTGGTGACGCCATTGCTCGCGCCGCTGGTCGGGACGCCGCCAGCCGTGCAAGCTTGCCACTCGGCGATTTGCACGCCGGCCTTCTGGCAGGAGAACGGCTCTTGGGCGGTCTTCAGCAGCACGTCCTGGCCGTTGATGAACGTGGGGTTCTCGCAGGCTGCGTAGCTGTCGATGTTCGGCGCCCCGATCGTGCCGGGGATCTTGTTGACCTGCAGGAACGCGCCGGTTACCAGGTTGATCGGCAGCGGCGAGTAGCCGAGCTGCGCCGCCTGTTTCTGCCCGGCGCACAGGTAGAAGTTGATGAACGTGCTCAGCGACGCACCGTCCGCGTCGCTGAATATCGGCGGCACCTTGGTGCCTGCACGGGGCACGATCAGGTAGCTGTAGCTGGACAGCGGGTAGCTGCGCGGGTCGGTGTACGTGTACACACTGTCCAGGTTCTGCTGCAGGAAGTTGGGGTCGCTCGGGTTCTCGTCGATCTGGGCCTGGGTGAGCGCGACCGCGACGTTGGACGCGCTCGGGAGCACGTAGTAGCCCGCCGGGTTCTCCAGGTAGACGACCGGCCAGTGCGCGTTCAGCGCGTAGGCGTACTCGTCGTAGCCGATGGAGCCAAGGCCGTAGCTCGACGTGATGTATGTGGCCACGTTGTTGGAGCCGTTCTCCGCCTTCGCGTTCCCGAACTGCGGGTAGAACTCCGTCTGCGGGCACGGCAGCTTAATGCCCGGGTGGACCTTCTGGCAGAAGGCGTTCCACTGCGTCGGGAATTCGTGCGCCATCCACCGGGTGAAGAAGTAGGTCGCGCCGGAACCGTCGGAGCGGATCACCGGGGTGATGGGGATGTTGGGCAGCTGCGTGCCGTAGTCCTTCGTGATCTGCGGCGCGTCCCAGTTCGTGATCTGGCCTGTGAAGATCTCCATCAGCGTCTGGCCCGACAGCCGCAGGTTCGTGATCTGCTTGCCGGCGACGACGAGGTTGTACATGAACGCCGTCCCGCCGCCTACGTCGGGGACGTAGGAGTATCCCCACTCGGGGACCTCCGCGCCGGTGCCCGCGAGCTCGTCCTCGCCGTTGCGGAACGGCGGGTCCGAGGCGGCGAAGTCGACCTGGCTGCCCTGCATGTAGTCGCCGCGGCCCGCCGCGGAGCCGTCCGGGTTGAAGTTGACGGTCAGGCCGTTGGGCTCCACGTCCTCGGCCCACTGGTCCAGCGCGACCGAGGCCCAGGAGGAGCCGGAACCCGAGATCGTCGTGTAGGTCCCGGCTTGCGCGGGGACGGTTCTGACCACCATGGCCAGCACCGCGACGACGACGGTGACACCCGCTAGTACCGGGCCCCGGCGCCGGGCCGGATACCTGATCATGAGTTCCTCCGCCATAGGGGGCGGGACCCGCCCCGTTTAGGCCGGCTGCTGCCGGATCTGTTGCCAACGGGTCTATCCCGGCCGCGGGAGCCGCGGCCGGACTGGTTGTCCGCGCCGTTGCGGGGCCGCCGCAGTCGGCGGGCGCCGGCGCCGAGCGCGGCGCGCGCCCCGGGACTGCCCGCGATCAGGGCGGCCGGCCCGGCGATGATGAACACGAACCCGGCCACGAGCAGCGCCAGCACGACCCACGACATCCCGATGCCGTCCGCGCTGCTGTACGAGACCGTGAGCGGGCCCGCCGTGGCGGACGGCGACGGCTTGGGCGACTTCGACGGCGACGGCTTGGGCGACGGCGACTTCGAGGGGGCAGGCTTGGGGTTGCCCGTCTGGTGCAGCACCTTGTAGGCGGCCTCCAGCGTCTGCGCGCGCAGCGCCTCCGGGAGGGGCAGGTAGCCCGGCGCGAGCTCACCGGGGGCATTGCCGGACACCTGACCCTGGTCGGCCACGTAGTCCAGGAACGCGGCGATCTTGGCGGCCTTGGTCTTGGAGATCCCGCCGGTGGGCACGACCGCGTAGATCACCATCGTCAGCGGGTACTCGTCCGGGTCCTTGCTGTCTTCGTTGATCGACCGCGTGATGCCGTCCGGGTTCACCGTCATGTCATTGACAGCGGCGGCCATCGACGCCATCGTCGGCTGGACGTACTTGCCGGCCGGGTTCTCGATCGCGGCCGTGGGGAACAGGAACCGGGCGGCATCCGCCTCATCGTCGACCGCCCACAGGTCCCGGTCGCCGGGTACCTCAGGTGGCAGGGTGTCGAAGTTGCCGGTGGTGGGATCCCTGGTGTCCATGGTGCCGGGCGGCTGATTCAGCGACTGGTCCCTGGCGACCGTGGCCAGCGGGTAGACGGGGCTGTACTGCGAGGACACCGGGAAGTACGGGTCCATCGGCAGGAACGCGTTGGTCGGGTACTTCAGCCCCAGGTAGTCGGTGTTGACGTGCATCCCCCACTGGTCGAACTGTCCGGCCAGGAAGCTGGCCGCGTCCTTATTGGCGGCGATCCAGCTCGTGGTCACCCAGGTCATGTCGCTGTTCCCGGAAACCACCATCGGGATCTCGTATCCGGACGGCTGCGAGGCGACCTGCCAGACCTTGGGGTTCAGCTGCTGGAACTCCGGGTCCGCGTAGATGTTCACCGGGTTGCCGTCGACCGCGTTGTCGCATCCGAACGGGCCACCCGCCGCTCCCGGGCACGCGTCATTCGTGTAGGCGTACGAGGTCGTCAGCAGCTTGGCGACCAGCCGCGGATCCAGCTTGATGCCCGTGATGGGCTGGCCTGTGTTCTGGTTGTCCACCCAGTAGTCGATCGACACCGCGGACACGGCGACCGGGGCGTAGGTGTACGGATACTTGCTCGGCCCGCTGAGCGGCTCCGTGGTGAATGCGACGTCTGTCACGCCCTCCTCGAAGTCGTTGCGGGCCTCGCTCTCGTTGATCTCGGAGTTGTACTGGATCTCGATGGAGTTGGCGTTGAAGCAGATCCCGGACTGCCACTGCAGCATGGCATTGGCGAGCATCGGCGAGCCGCCTGCGCTGAAATCCGCGTTCCGCAGCGGACAGCCGTCCGGCGTCGGCGCGAAGAACATCGGGATGACGATCCGCTTCTGCCACGAGCAAAGGCCGTTCGGCGTGAACGCAGGGCTCGTTATCGGCGTGAACGCGTACTGCCCGAGGTCCATGGCCTGGACGTCCTGGGTGTGGTCGTTGCAGTTCGGCGTCTTGTCGGTGAGGCTGTTGCCGCCCTGGCTCGGCACGACGACGATCGAGCACGGATGGGTCGAGTCGCAGCCAAGCCACTGGTTCTGCACCGAGGTGAACAGCAGGATGTCGGTCTGGCCGGCGCCGCTCGCGGTCGTCGTGGCGTACACGTTGTTGCCTGGCCCGTACTGGCCGAAGGCCGCGGGCGTGCCGCCGTTGGTCGCGTCGTAGCACTGGGCCGGGCTGGACGGGTCGGTCCCCCTGCACTGCGCGACCATGACCGGATAGTCGGTCGACGTGTTGTCGTAGATCGGCTGGCTGCTCGGCGTGAACCCGGTCCAGCTCACCTGCACCATCTGGTTGACCAAGTCCTTGGTCTGGCTGACCGTGACGGTGCTCGCGACCTTGTAGTGCGAGTCCTTGGTCCCCGGGATGTACATGTCCGGCCCGGTCACGGTGGCGCCGTCAGGGCCGGCCTTCCTGGGCTTGGGTGCCGCGGGTTTCTTGGCCGGCTTCTTCGGCGGGGTCTTGGTCGTGACCGGGCTGGGCGTCGTGCTTGGCTTGGGCGTCGCTGACTTCGTTGGTGACGGGGTTGCCGTGCCCGAGCCGGTTGGCGTCGGTGTGGGCTTCCCGCCGGCCGTCGGCGTCGGTGTCGCCGTGGGTGACGCGGTTGCCGTCGCGGAGGCGGATGGGGACGGGCTGCCCGTGGCCAGCGCCGCGCCCGGCGCCCCGATGATGATGGCCAGGCCGGCGGCGGCACTCAGGGCCAGCAGCCTTTTCATGCTCGCGTCCTTTCGGCCGCGGTGCGGCGGCTCTCCCGCTCGATGCGGCGGCGCTGCCGCCTGGTCAGCTGTCCCGGCGCCGCGCCGCCGATCCGGCGGGCGATGGTGAACAGGATGAGCACGAGGATGATGAGCGCGAAGCCGCCGCCGAAGGCCCGGATCTTCTCCGTCACCTGCGGAAGCTGGATCTCGTAGTAGATGTAGAGCGGCAGGCTGGTCTGCCAGTTGGCGAACGGGTTCCAGTTGAACCCGCGCGCGTAGCCGGCGACGAGCAGTACGGGCGCGGTCTCCCCGATGCCGCGGGCCATGGCGAGCACGACGGCGGTGGACAGGCCCGACCTGGCGGTCGGCAGGACGACGCTCAGCACCGTGCGCCACTGGCTGCCGCCAAGCGCGTACGACGCCTCACGGAGCGTTCCGGGGACGATCCGCAGCACGGCCTCCGAAGCCCGGCACACGATCGGCAGCATGGTGACGCCCAGGGCGAGCGAGGCGGCGAAGCCGCACTTCTGCAGGCCTAGCGTGAGGACCACGAACGCCAGGATGAACAGGCCGGAGATGATGTCGGGCAGCGCCGTCATGGCGTCGACCAGGGTGCGCACCGGACGGGCCAGCCGTCCGCCCACCTCGGAGAGGAACACCGCCGCCATGACGCCGAGCGGTACGGCGAAGGCCGTCGCGAGCGTGATCTGCTCGAGGGTGCCCACGAGGGCGTGCCCCACGCCGCCCACGTCCTGCGGGCTGAGCGGGCCCTCGGCCGCCATCGACTGTGTGAAGAACGTGAGGTGCTTGACCGCGGTGAAGCCGCGGACCAGCGTGTAGCCAACCTGGTCGACGACGATGGCCGTGGCGAGCACGCCGCCGGTGGTCAGGGTTACCTGCACGATCCTGTCCCGGACGGCCATCCGGTCCCACTGCAGGGCGGCTATTCCCCCGTACAGCACCAGGAAGAGCACGTACCAGCTCACCCAGAATCCGAGTACTCCGGTGAACGGCAGGACCCGCTCGTACAGCACCCAGTCCAGCGCGAGAGCGGCGCCGGCAGCCCCGAGGACGCTCAGCGTGCCTTCCGCCGATACCCTCCGGATCCGCAGTGGCGCGTCGGCGGGGGGAGCCGGGGGTTCCGGTGCCGCGACTTGCTCGGTCGATGTCTCGGTAGCCATCACTCAGCCAGTTGAAAGTCCGGACCGGGAGCGGCCGATCACCATCGCTCCCAGCATGTTGACGATCAGGGTCATCGCGAAGAGCACGAGCCCGGCGGCCATCAGGGCCGACAGCCCCATCGAACCGGGATCGGGAAACGAAGCGAAGTCCAGCGCGATCGTGGCCGCGATCGAGTTGCTGCCGAACTCGAGCACGTGGAAGTTGAAGTGGAACACCGGCACGATGATCAGCGTGATCGCGATCGTCTCGCCGAGCGCCCGCCCCAGGCCGAGCATGGTCGCCCCGATGACCCCGCCCTTGCCGAATGGCAGCACGACCGAGCGGATCATCCCCCAGCGGGTCGAGCCGAGCGCGTACGCGCCCTCCCGTTCGCCCTGCGGGGCCTGCGAGAACACCTGCCTGGACAGCGATGTGATGATCGGGATCACCATCAGCGACACCACCACGCCGGCGATGAACGTGGAGTTGGCGTAGTTCGACGCCAGCGAGGAGGAGAGCCGGAAGTTGAAGAACGGGATGAAGCCCAGGTGCCGGCCGAGCCAGCTCTCGAATCCGAGAATTCGCGGTTCGAGGAACAGCAGCCCCCACAGCCCGTAGATGATGCTCGGGATCGCGGCCATCAGGTCGATCAGCGAGATCAGCGGCCGCTGCAGCGAAGTCGGGGCGTACTCCGAGATGTACAGCGCGATGCCGATGCCGGTCGGGATGGCGATGACCATGGCGATCAGCGCGATCATGACCCCGAACGGCAGGATCGCCGCGATCCCGAAGTGCTGGGGGTCGATGGTGATCCAGGACTGGGTGGTCAGGAACCCGAATCCCATGAACTTGAAGGCCTTCAGGGCGCGGATGATCAGGAACACCAGGATCAGCCCGGTGATGATGAAGACCGAAAGCGCCGACGCGCGTAGTACGCCGCGAAAGATCTTGTCGCCCGTGGACGGCTGAGCGACGATGACCCGCGGCCTGTCTTCCGGGACCGCGGGCATTACCCGCGTGGGTCCCTCAGAGGCCATGGCGATATCCCCCCGCTCCTTCCTTCCATCGGCACCGTCTGCCAATGGTTCCTGACGAGCTGGTCAAGCGTGGTGCGCGGTGGTGTACATTTATCGAGCAGAAGATGAACAAAGCGTGAACAATCCCTATTTATGCGATCTTGATAGGTGCACATCACTCTATGCGCAACTGTGCCCCCCGCTGGTGGCGGGGGGCACAGTCATTTCCGCGCTATTACATCGGGTGACTCAGGAGCCGATTCCGCACGTCGAGATCGTGAGGAACCCGTAGTCCCTGATCGCGGCTGCCGCCGCGGGGCTCGCGCACAGGTAACCCTTGACCTTGGCGTGGGCGCTGGCGAAGAACCGTTCCAGGTACGCCGGGATGTGGTCGGGCGTGGTGGCGGAGTAGCGGACGATGTCGTAGATCGTCCGGGTGAAGCCGGTGCTCTTAAATGCCGCGTTGATCGTCGGCACCTTGGCGGTGGTGATCGGGGAGACGCCGTTGATCTTGTTCAGGCCGAGGTAGCCGGTCTGGTTGGAGCCGAACTCGTTCTGGCCCTTGGTCGGCTTCTTGCCGGGGGCGGCGGAGTGGTACTTCTGGGCGATCCAGTCGGCGACCGAGTAGATGAAGATCGCGTTCGGGCTGTTGAACTGCG
>JASHXJ010000458.1 GCA_030043595.1 Trebonia sp. | reverse complement strand
TCGGTCTCCATCACGCTGGTGCCGACGGCCGGTGAACCTATCGTTGTTTCGCGCGCCATGAGTGAAGATTACGCGCTGCGTCGCTCAGCTCGTACTCTTGAGCAGTGGCGTCCACGAAAGGCGGAAAAGCGACGTGACCATGGCGCCCAGCGTCTCCTACTCCATCACTGCGCGGCTGGAAGTCGCATCGCACGGCCGTGCCGTTAGCGAGATCACCCGCGCGGTTGAGCAGGCGGGCGGCGTGGTGACCGCACTCGACGTTACCTCGGGCCACCAGGGCAGGCTCCGGGTGGACGTTACCTGCGCCGCGTCCGGCACCGCCCACGCTGAGGCGCTGGTCGCCGCCATGGCTGGCATCGCGGGCGTGTCGGTGCACAAGGTCAGCGACCGCACCTTCCTGCTGCACCTGGGCGGCAAGATCGAGATGCGGTCCAAGGTGCCGCTGCGCAACCGCGACGACCTGTCCATGGCGTACACCCCAGGAGTGGCACGGGTTTCGCTGGCGCTCGCGGCCAGGCCGGAAGACGCGCGGCGCCTGACGATCAAGCGCAACAGCGTCGCGGTGGTGACCGACGGGTCCGCCGTGCTCGGCCTCGGCAACCTGGGCCCGTACGCGGCCCTGCCGGTGATGGAGGGCAAGGCCGCGCTGTTCAAGCGCTTCGCCGGCATCGACGCCTGGCCGATCTGCCTGGACACCCAGGACACCGACGAGATCGTGCGGGCGGTGCAGGTGATCGCCCCCGGATTCGGCGGGATCAACCTGGAGGACATCTCGGCGCCCCGCTGCTTCGACGTGGAGCGCAGGCTGCGCGCGCTACTCGACATCCCGGTGTTCCACGACGACCAGCACGGCACCGCCATCGTGGTGATGGCCGCGCTCACCAACGCGCTCCGCGTGGTCGGCAAGGACCTGCGCGGCGTGCGGATCGCGATGGCCGGGGCGGGCGCGGCGGGAACAGCGGTGCTGCGGCTGCTGCTCGCGGCCGGCGCCTGCGACGTGGTCGTCGTCGACGACAAGGGCGCCGTCTACCAGGGCCGGCCCGGCATGAACGAGAGCCTGACCTGGATCGCCGAGCGCACCAACGCTGCCAGGTACTCCGGCGACCTGGCCGGTGCCACCCGCGGCGCGGACGTGTTCATCGGCCTGTCGGCACCGGGCATCCTGGCCGGCGAGGACGTGAAGGCGATGAACGAGGGCGCGATCGTGTTCGCGCTGGCGAACCCCGACCCAGAGGTCGACCCGGATATCGCGCGGGAGTACGCGGCCGTGGTGGCCACCGGGCGCAGCGACTACCCGAACCAGATCAACAACGTGCTCGCCTTTCCTGGCGTGTTCCGCGGCCTGCTCGACGCGCAGAGCCGGAAGATCACCGACCGGATGCTGGTCGCCGCCGCACGGGCGCTGGCCGATGTCGTCCTGCCGGACGAGCTCGGGCCGGACTACATCATCCCGTCCGTGTTCAACCCCGAGGTCGCCTCCGGTGTCGCCGCGGCGGTCCGCGGGGTCGCCGTCGAGGACCAGGCAGCCGGCGCCGCGGAGGGCGAGTAGCCGGCCGGGCCAGTGCTCCCGGAACCTGGCTCATGATGGTTACATGGACGACATGGGTTCGGATCCGAAGGCCGGGGCACTGCTCGTCGCGACGCCGCTGCTCGGGGATCCGAACTTCCGGCGCACGGTCGTGCTCATCGTGGAGCACGAGGTCGTCGAAGGAACCCTTGGCGTGGTGCTGAACCGCCCGACGAAGATCGGCGTGCGCCAGGTGCTTGACCAGTGGACGGAGCTGGCGACGCAGCCCTCGGTGGTGTTCAGGGGCGGCCCGGTGGCGCCGAACAGCGCGCTGGCGCTCGCCCTCGTGCCGGGCAAGGACGAGCCGCTCGGCTGGCGGGCGCTCGACGGCGCCCCGGCGCTGGCCCGGCTCGGGCTGCTGGACCTGGACGCGCCGCCGCGGCTGCTCGCGCCCGCGATCCAGTCGCTGCGCGTCTACGCGGGCTACGCCGGCTGGTCCCCCGGGCAGCTGGAAGCCGAGATCGACGAGGGCGCCTGGTATGTCGTAAGTGCCCAGCCTGGCGACGTGTTCGCCGCCGAGCCGGAGCGCCTGTGGCGTGAGGTGCTGCACCGCCAGGAAGGCGACCTCGCCTTCCTGGCCACCTACCCCGACGATCCCGGGCTTAACTGATGGGCGGGGTGCGCGATGCCCCGAGGCCGAATCTCAGTGCCACCAGCGCTAGCCGTCGTGCTGGGTGCCGGCATCGTGCTGGCACTGGCCGCCGTCTACACCAGCAGCCACCTGACGGTCGTCAGCTCAACGCGTAGCACCCCGAGCCCATCCGCCGTCAGCAGTTCCGCACCCAGTACCCAGTCCGCTGTTCCCGTCGTCGCGCCGACACTCTGCCAGGCGATCCCGAGCCTGGACCAGCTCGTGCTGCAATCCGTCCAGCCGGCGGCCCACCACCGGGTGCACACCTCGGCCAGTGCCGTGATCACTGGTACGGGGAAGGTCAGGGCGATAGCGAGCGAGCTGTGCTCGCTGCCGCCGGCGACCTCCGTGTCCTGCGCTGCCCAGCCGGGCATCTGGGTGCAGTTCCTGTTCAGCCATGGCGACATTGGCTACTGGACTGCGTGGGCGAACACTGGCGGCTGCGAGGACGTGATCGGGATCGGGGGGCAGACACGGACGGCCGCGCGCAGCCAGCTGTGGCGCACGGTGCGCGCGGCGCTTGGCGCCGGAAGTCCGCTCGGCTAGCGGTCCGAAGGCGTGTCGTGGCGGCGAGACGGACTGGCTAGCGGCGGAAGACGGTAAGCTAGGCCATCGTGAGCACCGAGGTAATGCCTGACAGCGATCTGCGTGTCCACGAGGACGTCCGGGTCGATACGTCGCATGGCGATCACGAGCGGTTCGCGCACTACGTCGACAAGAACGAGATGATGCAGAGCGCCGTGTTCGGCACTCCCATCCGTGCGCTGTGCGGCAAGGTCTGGGTGCCGAGCCGGGACCCGAAGAAGTTCCCCGTCTGCCCGGAGTGCAAGGAAATTTACGAGTCGCTGCCGCCTGGCGACGACAACGGGGCGGAGTGAGCGTCTGGGAAGAGACGCCACGCATCGTTCGGGATAATGGGTTTTCTTCTCTCCGTGGCTGGCAGAAAGCCGCTTACGAAGAGTATTTCCGGGTTGCGCGGCGTGACTTCCTGCTCGTGGCGACGCCGGGCGCGGGCAAAACCGCGTACGCCCTCACGGTGGCAGCGCAACTGCTCGCGCGGCGCGAGGTCGCGGCTGTCACGGTCGTTACGCCCACCGAGCACCTCAAGCACCAGTGGGCTCGGGCGGCCGCTGGGTTCTCAATCGCGATCGACCCGTCCTACCGGAACGCGCAGGGCCGGGCAGGCGCCGGTTTTGCGGGAGTCGCGGTCACGTACGCCCAGGTGGCCGCCCATCCCGCACTGCACAGGGGGCGCACCGAGAACCGGCGCACGCTGGTGATCTTCGATGAGATCCACCATGCGGGCGACGCCCTCTCCTGGGGAGACGCGATCCGCGAGGCGTTCGAGCCGGCCAGGCTGCGGCTGGCGCTGACCGGGACGCCGTTCCGCAGCGACGCGAGCCCCATCCCTTTCGTCACGTACGCGCCCGAGCCCGACGGGGAGCCGGGGTCCAGGCGGTCGGCGTCGGACTACGTGTACGGGTACGGCCCGGCGCTTGCCGACGGCGTCGTGCGACCGGTGATCTTCCTCGCCTACTCGGGCGAGATGCACTGGCGGACCCGGGCGGGCGACGAGCTCACCGCCACGCTGGGCACGCCGATGACGAAGGACCAGGTCGCGCAGGCATGGCGGACCGCGCTGGACCCGGCGGGTGAGTGGATCAGCCGTGTGCTCGAGGCCGCCGACCGGCGGCTGACCGAGGTCAGGCGGGCGATGCCCGACGCGGGCGGTCTCGTGATCGCCGGCGACCACGATACGGCGCGGGCATACGCCGCGCTGCTGCGCCGGATCAGCGGTTCGCGGCCAGTCGTGGTGCTCTCCGACGATCCGGCCGCGAGCAGGAAGATCTCCTCCTTCGCTGACTCACGCGATCGCTGGATGGTCGCGGTGCGGATGGTGTCCGAGGGGGTGGACGTGCCCCGGCTGGCGGTTGGCGTCTACGCGACCAGCGTGTCCACGGCGCTGTTTTTCGCGCAGGCGGTGGGCCGCTTCGTCCGTGCCCGGCAGCGCGGGGAGACAGCCTCCGTTTTCCTGCCGTCGGTTCCGGTTCTGCTCGGCTTCGCCGCCGAGCTCGAGGCCGAGCGCGACCACGTGCTACGGCAGCTGCCCGGTGACCCCGAAGCGGAGCTTGCCCGCGCCATGCGCGGCAGGGACACGCCAGACGCCGATCTCGACGGGTACTCCTTCGAGGCCCTCGCGGCCTCGGCGACGTTCGATCGCGTGCTGTACGACGGCGGCGAGTTCGGGACCGCCACCGCAGCGGGGTCGCCGGAGGAGGAGGACTACCTGGGACTGCCCGGCCTCCTTGAGCCGGACCAGGTGGCGCTGCTGCTGCGCAAGCGGCAGGCGGCGCAGCTGGCCGCGCGATCCGCCGCGCCGCCGGCGGCAGCGAGTGCGGCATCGCCAGCGTCGTCGTCG
>JASHXJ010000457.1 GCA_030043595.1 Trebonia sp. | reverse complement strand
CCATACTGAGAAGGCTTTTGCCGATATCAATGGCGTGCGGCAAGGGATGTTCATCCAGGGCAAGGATGCAGCACGTCCGGTGCTGCTCTTCCTGCACGGGGGGCTGCCGGAGTACTTTCTGACGGACCGGTACCCGACGGGTCTTGACAATGACTTCACGGTGGTCTGGTGGGAACAGCGCGGCGGCGGGCTGTCCTACAGTCGTGGCATCCCGCCGGAAACGATGACGCCGGAGCAGTTCATAGCCGACACGCTGGCGGTAACTGACTACCTGCGAAACCGCTTCGGCAAGGAGAAGATCTACCTCATGGCCCATTCGGGGGGCACGTTCATCGGGCTGCAGGCCGCGGCCCGGGCAGCGCAGGTGTACCACGCCTATATCGGCGTGGCTCAGATGGTGCATCAGCTTACGTCCGAGAGACTCTTCTACGAGTACGCGCTCGGGCGGTTCAAGCAGACCGGCAAGCGTCGTATGGCGCGCAGGCTCCAGGCCGCGCCGGTAACCATGACGGCCGTGCCCGGCCGGTATCTTGCGGTGCGCGACAAGGCCATGCATAGCCTCGGAGCCGGCACGACACATGACATGAGATCCCATATCCGTGGTGTCTTCTGGGCATCGCTGCGGAGCCCGCACTACACGGTGGGCGAGAAGATCAGCCTGTGGCACGGCAAGTTCTCATCCGGCGTGAGCGCCCTGTGGGGCGACATACTGGCGACCGATCTGGCTGACCGCGTGCCAGAGCTTGCCCTTCCCGCCTATTTCTTCCACGGCGTCTACGATTACACCGTCAACTACCAGCTGGCGAAGGATTACGTCGGGAGGCTGAAGGCGCCGCTGAAGGGCTTCTATACGTTTGAGCGGTCCGCTCACAGCCCCATATTCGAAGAACCGCAAAAGGCGCGGAGAATCATGCACGAGGATGTGCTGGCCGGCGCGAATAGCCTCGCTGATGGTTCTCGCGGTGAAAAAGCCGACGCCAGGCCCGGTCCGGACTGAGCAGATCCGGTCGGCGTCAGGCCCACGGGCTCCACGCTCGGTGGTACGCGGCCCGGGCAGAACTGGTATCTCATCGGCGAGGTTGGCTAGTTCACCCAGCACATCCGCCGCGTGCCGCCTCATCTTGACGGCCGCGTCGACCATGTCCTCGATTTCGGGAGGACCTCCAGGCGTGGACAGCACTGGGTGATCTCCGAGAAGCTCGGCAAGCCGCCGGTCGCCGCGCCAGAGCCAGACGTGGGGAAGTTCGACGGGCAAGCCGGGCCCCCAGTCTTCGGGTTCCTGTAGTGCTCGAAGGGGCTGAAGTGCCGATCGCACAGCAGCCACACCGGGCACGGCATCCGGCCGATCAGATCTGCCGGTTCTGGATGCGTAGCCAGGTGCCTCTCGGTCCGACTCGGGCGACTGTCTTGAGAACGCAGAGCCTCAGAGGTCGCGGGACAGAGTCCCAGGGCAGCAAGAGCCCAGGTTCCAGGGCCGCTGGCCGCGCCTGCAGAACTGCCAGCGGAAGATTACTTGTTGTAGGTGAAGACCAGCGACAGGCTGTCAGCCAGCCCGTCGTCGTCGCTTCCCGCCTCGCGCGTCATGATCAGCTCGAGCTTCAGCTCCCGTGTCCTGGGCGGCACGATGCCGGTGCGGTCACGGAATAGCAGCTCGCTGACGCCACCGCGCTGGGCCTCGGTGACCGGGCCGATCTCGTAGGTCGCAATCGCCTTGCCCTTGGAGTTCTCGAACGTCAGGTCCAGCACGGCGTAATCGCCCTGGCTGTCGTAACCGCCGAGCCAGCCCGCCAGCGTGTAGTGCACCTTGCCAGTCTCGATACCGCCCGCCGCAACGGAAATCTCCTGAGTTCCGGTAGACACCGCAGAGTCAGGGCCGCCGTAGAAGTAGTTCGGGCCGCGGTTCTTCGGCCCGGGCGAGGTCGGCGACAGGTCACCGCCCGCCCAGGCGTACGCTGCGGCGGTGAACCCGTTCGTGCCCTTCCAGTGCGGCACCGGGACGACGGAGTCGCTCGAGGTGCCCTTACCCTGGTCAGCGCCCGGATTGAGAATCAGGTTGTGGCCGCACGACGGGCACACCGGGGCGGCTGCCACGCCCGCGTCCGCCGCTGCCGGCAAGATTAGACCAGCCGCCAGGACCGTTCCGGCGACGACAGCACCCCACGCGCTACTAACCCGACCGGTCATTCCACACCCCTTTTCTCGTCATTTACCGACGCCGGCATGCTACTAGGCAGGTGTGGTGCTGGCTAGTCATTGCATGCTCATCTATAGCGCTGGTGCGGCGGGTATCTGCGCACATAGCACGTTGTCGAAGTTCACGACGATTTCGCGATCAACTCACGCTCATGATGGCGAACTGTGTGCGTGTCGTTCGGCCGTTCGCCCAAATGAGGCAGCGCCCGGCTGGCGGCCCCTGCACGCCGGTGTCAGTGCCCGCGCCGGCATTGACTGGCAGGCGTGCCTCCGCGGGCTGGGCACCGGGCCCGGATCGTTATGGCGCGGTCATATGCGACGTTTCCGCGGAAGCGCTTTGTGCAGAATTTCACAAGCCGCCGCGCCTTAACGGATGAGGATTTCCTTCGGGCGCACCACGCGGAACTCGTTTCCCTCGGGTCGGCAAGGACAGTCCAGGACTCAGCGCCGGTCTGCCCGATATCGACCCGGCACGCCCCGGGCGCAAGGAGACGGTCAATCTGCTGGCCGCGGTCGGCGGCGCCGCTGGTGAGGTCACGATGCACGCGGTCCTTGACGGACTTGGACTCGGTGACCGGCATGAAGCAGATGCCGACGGGTGCGTTCTCGTCAGTCCCGATGACGATCTCGTGCTCGCGCTCGGACAGAACCTTCCAGCCGAGCGCCTGGGTCCAGGACCGGGCCAGGCTGGGCAGGTCGCGGGCGGCGACGGCGACGCGGTGGAGTCAGACGGGCATGCCGGCAGTATGCGCCGGCCTATGATCAGCCGCCGCCGATCGGGGGGTGGCCGTATCGCTGAGGAGCCATCCGGGCACGTTCAGCCGATCGGTGGATATGGGTCAGCCGTCCGGCTCATCGGGTTACTCAGCCCGTAGACGCGAGATCGAGCCGGCCGGGCGATGCGCGCAACGGCGTGCCGCTGCGACGCTGAGGACATGTCAGCAGTCATTGAGGTTCAGCACCTGCACAAGAGCTACGCGGGCACGGTAGCGGTCGACGACGTTTCGTTCACCGTTGAGCGGGGCGAGGTCTTCGGGATCCTCGGCCCGAACGGGGCGGGCAAGACCACGACCGTTGAGTGCGTCGAGGGTCTACGGGAGCCCGATCGGGGTGACATCAGGGTGCTCGGGCTGCATCCGGTCCGGGACCGGGCCGAGATGACCGAGCGAGTCGGGGTGCAGCTGCAGGAGGGCCGGCTGCCCGACCGGCTCACGGTGGCCGAGGCGCTGGAGCTTTACAGCTCCTTCTACCGGTCTGCGTCGGACTGGCGTGAGCTGATGGACGTGCTAGGGCTCGCGGGCAAGGCCAGGACCGCGTTCGCCAGGCTTTCCGGCGGCCAGCGGCAGCGGCTGTCGATCGCGCTGGCGCTGGTCGGAAACCCGGAGGTCGCGATCCTCGACGAGCTCACCACCGGCCTGGATCCGCAGGCCAGGCGGGACACCTGGGAGCTGATCGAGCGCGTCCGCGACCGCGGGGTGACGATCGTGCTGGTCACCCACTTCATGGAGGAAGCCGAGCGGCTGTGCGACCGGGTGGCGCTGATCGACGCGGGCCGCGTGGTGGCGCTGGATACGCCGGCCACGCTGGCCGACCGGGTGGAGATCGCGCAGCGGTTCCAGTTCCGCCCGTCCGTTCCGCTCGATGACGGGCTACTCGAGGCACTGCCGGATGTCGCCGGCGTCATCCGCAGGGGCGATGTCGTGATGGTGACCGGCAACGGCAACGCGCTCAACGCGGTTACCTCGCTGCTGGCCCGGCGCGGGATCATCGCCCGGCAGCTGCGGGTTGAGCAGGCCAGCCTGGAGGATGCGTTCCTCGCGCTCACCGGCCGGCACCCGGCCGGTGAGCAGGCCGGCGACCAGATCAAGGAGGCATGACCCATGGAAGCGATGGAAGCGATGACCGTCCCCGCCGGCAAAGCGCCAGCCGTGCGCAAGCGTTCCGCGATGGCGCAGCTCACGGTCACGGAGCTGAAGCTGTTCGCCCGGGGCAGGGCGGCCGTCGGGCTCGGGGTGAGCCTGGGGGTCCCGCTGCTGCTGGTGATCATCTTTGGCGGCATCCGCAGCTTCAAGACCCCGGTCAGGGCCTACGGCGGCCTTACCACGCTGGACGTGTACGTGCCGATCCTGCTGGTGTTCGCGCTGGCCCTGCTGTCGCTCGTGGCCATGCCGGCGACGCTGGCGGGCTACAGGGAACTGGGCGTGCTGCGCCGGCTCAAGACCACGCCCGCGGGCCCGGTCCGGGTCCTGGTGGCCCAGCTCGCCGTCAAGCTCGCCGTCGCGGTGCTCGCCGTGGTGGTGCTCGTCGCCGTGGCCCGGCTGGGGTACGGCGTCGCGGTCCCGCGCCAGCTTGGCGGGTTCGCCGTGGCCGGCTTGCTCGCCGCCGCCGCGCTGATGGCGACCGGCCTGTTCGTGGCGGCGGTATCGCCGAGCGCAGGGGTGGCGCGAGGGGTCGGAGCGATCGTGTTCTACATGATGATGTTCTTCGCCGGGCTGTGGCTGCCCATCCCGAACATGCCGCTGGTCCTGCAGCACATCAGCCACGCGACCCCGCTGGGCGCCGCGGTTCCCGCGCTGCAGAACGCCACGCTGGGGCACTGGCCGACCGGGCTGCAGCTGGCGACCATGGCAGCCTACGCCGCGGCGTTCGGACTGGGCGCTGCCAGGCTGTTCCGCTGGGAGTAGAGTCTGAGCCGGAGAGGACAGATGAGCAGTCCGACGGAGCACTCCCTGCTGGAAGCCTGGCGGCAAGGATGGCCGTTCCCCGGCACCATCGTCCCGTATGTCGTCCTGGTGGCCCTGGCCACTTCCGCGGCCACCTCGCAATGGGGCTCGGTGTCCGTCAACCTGGCCCTGTGCGCGGTGGCCGCGGTGTTGATGCTGATTCCGCTGCACCCGGCCGCGCGCAAGCGTCCCTCCGCGATGGCGGTATTCCTCGCCGGCCTCATCGCCATCACCGCCGTCCTGGTGATCCGGGATCCCTGGTTCGGGTTCTTCGTGCCCGTGGGATACGGCTATTCGATCCGGCTGATGTCCTGGCCGTGGTCGCTGCCCTGCATCGGCGCGTTCTGCGTCCTGGCGGCCACGGCGCAGACGTGGAGCGTGAACAAGGCCGCGCCCGCGGGGGTCGCGGCCTATCTCGGCGTGATCGCCTTGAACGTGCTGGCCGTGGGCGGGATCGTCTGGTTCCTGCACGGCATCGAGAAGGCACACGATCAGCGCAAGCGCGCCCTCGACGAGCTGAGTGCGGCCAACCGCAGGCTCGAGGCGACGCTGGCCGAGAACGAGGGCCTGCAGCGGCAGCTGCTCACCCAGGCCCGGGAGGCCGGCATCCTCGACGAGCGGCAGCGGATGGCGCGCGAGATACACGACACACTGGCTCAGGGGCTGACCGGGATCGTCACCCAGCTCCAGGCGGCCGAGCAGGCCGCGCACGACCCGGCGAGCTGGCGGCGGCACTTCACGGCCGCCATCCGGCTCGCCAGGGAAAGCCTTTCCGAGGCCAGGCGATCGGTTGACGCACTGCGCCCGGAGTCACTGGAGACCGCGCGGCTGACCGACGCGCTGGCCGACCTGGCGCAGGGCTGGTCGGCGCTGCACGCGACCCCGGTGCAGGTGAGCACCACCGGCACGACGCGGCCGATACGGCCAGAAGCCGAGGCCGCGCTGTTGCGCGCGGCCCAGGAGGCACTGACGAACGTGGCCAAGCACGCGGCGGCGACCCGAGTCGGGCTGACCCTGTCCTACCTGGACAACGAGGTCGCGCTTGACATACGTGACGACGGCACAGGATTCCGTCCTGACGCCAACGGCCAGCACGCCAGCGGAGGCTTCGGGCTGGTCGCGATGCGGCAGCGGATGGAGAGCCTGTCAGGGACATTGCAGATCGAGTCGGAGCCAGGCTCCGGCACCGCGGTCTCGGCCCGCGTCCCAGCGCCGGCGCAGGCCTCGGCATGAAGCGCATACGGCTGCTGATCGCCGACGATCATCCAGTGGTCCGGGACGGGCTGAGCGGCATGTTCGCCGCCGACCCGGGCTTTGAGGTGCTCGGCGAGGCCGCGGACGGCGCCGAGGCGGTCCGGCTGGCCCAGGCGCTCAACCCCGACGTGATCCTCATGGACCTGCGGATGCCCGGCATGGACGGCCTGGCCGCGATCACCGAGCTGTCCAGGCGGAAGATCGGCGCGCGCGTGCTGGTGCTGACCACCTACGACACCGACAGCTACGTGCTGCCCGCGATCGAGGCGGGCGCCACCGGCTACCTGCTCAAGGACGCACCCCGCGACGAGCTGCTGCGGGCGGTCCGGGAAGCGGCGGAGGGCCACGGAGTGCTCGCACCATCGGTGGCGACGCTGCTGATGAGCCGGGTCCGCGCGCCCGGGCAAGACCTGCTGAGCCAGCGCGAGCTCGAAGTCCTCGAGCTAGTCGCGGCGGGGACAACCAACCGGGAGGCGGCCGCGCGGCTGTTCATCAGCGAGGCCACGGTCAAGACCCACCTGCTGCACGTCTACGCCAAACTCGGCGTCAGCGACCGGGCAGCCGCCGTCGCCGAGGCGTACAACCGCGGTCTGCTCACCCCGCAGACCCGGAACCACCCAGGCTAGCGCTCGGTGTCCTCAAGGGCGCTGGCGTCCGCCGGCACGTCGACCGAGTGCTGGCGGAGCGCGGACAGCGGCACGATCTCCAGGGCCCGCTCGTGTGTCGACGCCAGTACGACGGGGGCGGCCACCCCGTCCTGGTGGGCGCGCAGCCAGTTCGC
>JASHXJ010000456.1 GCA_030043595.1 Trebonia sp. | reverse complement strand
GTTCCCGCGGGGTTATGGCCGGTGGGCATGAGGTAGGCGAGGGCGCCGGGCACGCGCCCGGCGCGCTGGCCGGCACCCGCGCCGGGATCGCCGCGGTGCCCGCGGACGCGGCGGGCGAGGACCCCAGCGCCATCGAGCGCGGCGGGCGCGAGCCCGGCAGCGTCGTCTACCTCATGCCCACCGGGCACAACCCCGCGGGAACGGTCATGCCGCTGCTGCGCCGCCAGGCGCTCGCCGCCATCGCCGACTCCGGGCGGATCACTGTCATCGAGGACCTGACCCTCGCCGACCTCACCCTCGGCCAGCCGGCCCCGCATGCCGACCCGCCCCCGCCGCTGGCCGCGCTGAGCCCGCACGTCATCGCGGTCGGCTCGGTCTCCAAGGTGCTGTGGGGCGGCCTGCGCGTCGGGTGGATCCGCGCGGGCGAGCCGTTGCGGTCGGCGCTCATCATCCGCAAGGCGGCGCTCAACCTGGGGACCGCGGTGATCAGCCAGGCGCTGGCCGCGCAGCTCCTCGCCGCCATCGACGCCGGCTGGCTCGCCGCGCACCGCGCCGCCCTCACCGCGCGGCGGGACCACTTCACCGCGCTGCTCGCCGCCCAGCTGCCTGCCTGGCGGATCCGGCCGCCGGAGGCCGGGCTGTCCCTGTGGGCCGGGCTGCCGCTTGACAGCGCGGACGCTTTCGCCCAGGCCGCCGCCCGGCACGGCGTCGTCGTGATGGCCGGCGGCCCGGCGTGCGCCGACGGCCAGCACCGGCACTTCGTCCGGCTCTCCTTCGCCGAACAGCCTGGCACGCTCGAGCTCGCCGTCGAGCGGCTGGCCGTCGCCTGGGCAGCCCATGCCGAGACCCTCGCCGCCAGCCCCGCGCGCGGCTGACGCGGTCCGGACCGCCAGGGCTGGCCGCCCTCACTTCCCGCAAATGGCGCCGCATAATTTCGCACAATGTATATATCCGATATGTCCGGCGGAACAATGGCCGGGAAAACCCGGATCCGCCTCCCCCGCCACCACGACGACCAGCACCTATACCGGGTTGTCCGAAATCCACGGGTCCATTCCACTAGTCTCTTCTCGTGACGACGCGCCGGGTAATTGGAGCCTTCGCTCTCCTGCTCACCATTGGGATCACCGCCGGCTGCGACAGCGCCGCGCCAGCAGGGTCAACGCTAGCCACGACCCAGCCAACGACGACGGGGTCCACCGTGGCTCCCTCCCAGACAGCGGTACCGACACCGACTACTGCTGCGCCGGCCACGCCGACGCAGTCCGGTCCCGCGTTCACCGCGAGCTGCCCGGATCACGGGTCGACCAGCGCGCCCGGCTGCGGCTCCTGGAACGCCGGGCCGTCCTCGGGCCAGGCTCCGGGCTTCGCCGCGGGACAGCAGTCGTCCCCGAACCTGCTCGGGGTCAACCAGGACCCGTGGTCCGGCGGGCAGGGGCCGCAGGCGCTGACCGCGTTCAGCTTCCAGAACTGGTCGGTTACCGCGACTGACACGGACCCGGCCAACGCGCCCGGCGAGGTCCTCACCTACCCGGACGCGAGCTTCAACTACCACCAGCTCGACACGGCGGCGTCGGGTTACACCGCTCCGCCGCCGCAGTACGACTTGAATAACATCACGTCGCTGACCAGTGATTTCGCCGAGTCCATGCCGCAGCTCAGCAATCTCGACGCCGAGGCTGCCTACGACTTGTGGCTGAACAACTGGCAGACCGAGGTCATGGTGTGGGTGGACACCGCGCCTGCCAAGGACCGCAATCTCGCGGACGACAGCATGACCAGGGTCGGCACGTTCACGTACGGGGGCCAGAACTTCGCGCTCTGGCGCAATGGCAGCGGGATCACCGGCTTCTACGTCTTCCTCCTGGACCACAACGAGACGTCGGGCTCGGTGAACCTCAAGGCGATGCTGGAAACCATGGTGTCGCTCGGGTTCATCCCGGCGACATCGTCGCTGACCCAGATCCCGTTCGGCTGGGAGATCAGTGACACGGGCGGCAAGCCGGTTACCTTCACGCTGTCCAGGTTTAACGTCAGCCTGCAGAACTGACGGGCCGCGACGAGCGTGCGTTAGCGTTAGGCGTTATGGACGACGACGACGAATTCCAGATCTCCTACTCGGGTGTCGCGCTGGGCGTTCCCGTACTGACCAGGGACGGCGAGCAGTTCGGCATCCTGGAGCACGTGCTGGCGGTAGAGGAAGAAGACATCTTCGAGGGCATTGTCGCGTGGGTCGGCGGCGGCAGCTGGGCCGAGCGCAAGGTCCAGCGCGACCTGAGCCGCAATCACCAGTCCGCCGCCCGCTTCCTCGAGACGTTCCGGCACAACGACCTGCGCTTCGTCGAGGCGGACAAGGTGGCGATGATCACCGTCGGCTATGTCCGGTGCGACCTCGACCGTTCTCAGGTCGGCCAGCTTCAGCCGCCGTCGGGTGCACCGGTCTTCTACGCCAACGCCATCGACCAAGCCGGGCCGGGACAGCAGCCGTGGGGCTACGGAAACCGGTACGGGAACCCGATGTTCGGGAACCGGATGTACGGCGGCATGTTCGGCCGGGCGCGGTGGGAGCAGGAGAGGTAGCGTGGACCGAACTCGCGGCCGCCAGTCCCGACGGCCTGGCCGTCGTGGACTCGGCAGGGCGGTTCGTCCACCTCAACCCGGCTGCGGTGGCGCTGTGCCGCCGCAGCGGCGATGACCTGGTCGGAGCCCAGGCTCCGTTCGGGCTGACCGCGGGGGGCGCCGGGGATCCCGCGGGACTGTTCGACGACGGCTCGGCCGAGCAGGTGACCTTGTGGTCGCCGGACCCGGGAATCCGGCGCGAGTTCGCCTACCGCGCGCAGCGGCTCCCCGCCGACCCGTCGCTGACCGTGGTCGCGTTCCGGGATGTCACCGACGAGCGGCAGCGGCAGCGCCGTGTCGCCGCCATCGCGCGCACGGCCGCGAAAGTGGCTTCGCAGGGCTCGCTCACCGCGATCCTGGACGCGCTGGCCGCCGAAGTCGTGCAGGCCGACGCGCTCGCGGGCGTGCAGATCCTGCCGCTGGATCCCGCGGGCCGGGGGCTGCGGGTCATGGGCATGGCCGGATTCAGGCAGCGTGCGGACTTCCTGGACCGGCTGATGGAATGCCAGCGGCGCGGCGCCGCGCTGAAGATGCTGGACGCATTCCGCCGCCGTGAGCCGGTCGTGGTCGCGGGCCGGTGGGCGGCGATCGTGGACGACCCGGCGTGGGAGCCGCTGCGCGACTATATGCGCGAGCCGGAGTGGGATTTCTTCGCGAGCGTTCCGCTGCTGGTCCGCGGCCAGGCCGTCGGCGTGCTCAACGCGTTCTTCGCGCCCGGCCAGGTGATCGGGCAGCGGACGCTGGAGTTCCTCGGCGCGATGGCCGAGCAGGCGGCCGTCGCGATCGACTACGCCGCGCTGCTGCGCCGCGAGCGCGACAGCGCGCGCCGCGAAGAACGCCAGCGGCTGGCCCGCGACCTGCACGACTCCATCGTGCAGGTGGTCTTCTCGATCAGCATGCAGGCCAAGTCCATGGAGGTGGTGGGTCAGCGCGGCGATCCGGTACCGGCCGCGGCAGTGCTGCGGATCGCGGACGAGGTCGGGCAGCTGTCGCGCACCGCGCTGGGCGACCTGCGGGCGATGGTGCACGAGCTGCGACCGTCGTCGGCGGCCGGACCCGGCGGTGTTGAAGAGGCGGTCCGGGCGCTGGCCGACAGCACCGCGCACCGCACGGGCCTGCGGCTGCGCCTGGCGGTCAGCGGGGCGCCAGAACGTGTCACAGGGGAGCTTGCCGAGGACGTCTACCGGATCATCGCCGAGGCCCTGCACAACGTGACCAAGCACGCGGCCGCGACCGCCGCGGACATCCGGCTGACCGTGCGCGAGGACCGGCTCACGGCGACGGTGACAGATGACGGCCGCGGGATCGGCCCGGACGCAGCGCGCGATGCGGCGGGATCCGAGGGCGGCTTCGGGCTGACCGCGATGCGGGAGAGGGCACAGCGCTGGGGCGGAACCCTGACGGTGCGGCCGCGCCGTGGCCCGGGCACCGTCGTCCGGCTCGTGGTGCCGCTCACGGCCGAGGTGCCGCTGGCAGGCGACGGCCGCCCAGCGCCGGAGCGGGCGTCATGACCGCGCGGACGTGCCCGGTCCGGGTGCTGATCGTCGATGACCACGCGGTGGTGCGCCGCGGTATCCGTGCCTACCTGGAGGTGCTGGACGGCATCGAGGTGGCGGGCGAGGCAGCCGACGGCCAGGACGCGCTTGACATGCTCGGCACCATGGCCGCGCACGCCGAACTGCCCGACGTCGTCCTGCTCGACCTCATGATGCCCAGGGTGGACGGCGTGCTCGCCACGTCGCGGATCACCAGGCAGTACCCGCGGACCCGGGTCGTGGTTCTCACCAGCTTCGGGGAAATGGAGCGGGTGCGTGCCGCGCTGGCCAGCGGTGCCACGGGCTACCTGCTCAAGGACGCCGGGCCGGCCGAGGTGGGCGCGGCGATCCTGGCGGCCGCCCGCGACGAGGTCTTCCTGGATCCGGCGGTGGCGCGGCAGCTCACCCGGCAGGTGATCGCGCCGCCCACGGGCGTCGGCGCGCTGACCGAACGGGAGCGGACCGTGCTCATCCTGGTGGCCCGCGGGAAGACCAACAGGGAGATCGCGGGCGAGCTGGTGATCAGCGAGCGCACGGCCCGGACCCATGTCAGCAACGTCTTGCGCAAGCTGCAGCTGAGCTCGCGTACGCAAGCGGCGCTTGTGGCCATCCGCGAGGGGCTGGTGCCGCCCGCGGGCTGACCCTCAGGCCCCGGCCAGTTTCAGGAGGCAGTCGGCGAGTTCCCCGGGGGCGGTGACCATCGCCTCGTGTCCGGCCGCGATGTGCTGCACCGGCCAGCCGCGGGCGGCCGCCTTCTCCGCCTGCGGCTGGAACACCCGCATCCAGCTCGTGCACTCGGCGAACGCGGCGGGAACGGTCTCGTGGCCGCCGCTCAGGCGCAGCGGTTCGGTGTAGCTGAGCCACGGGTGCGGGGTCAGCCGCGGGCTGAGCCAGCCCAGGTCGGCCTCCTCGGTGACGCCCAGGACGGTCAGCGAGCGCACCGGGATGAGCCAGCCGAACCCCGGCCCCGCCACCGATTCCCTGTAGTGCGCGGCGATCGTCTCCGGCAGCAGGTCGATGGCGGCATCCCCGTCATCGCCCACGAACGCGTCCAGGTACACGCGCTTGCCGACGCGCTCCGGAATCCGGTCCGCAACCCCGGTCACGACCTGCCCGGCGTAGCTGTGCCCGACGAGCACGACGTCCTGGAGGTCGTACGCCTCGATGAGCGCCACGACGTCCTGGACGTGCGTGCCCAGCCCGACGGCGGGACTGAGCAGGTGCGCGCGGTCGCTGACCCCGGTCAGGGTCGGCGCGTGCACCTCGTGCCCGGCCGCCCGCAGCGTCGGGACGACGCGCTGCCACGCCCATCCGCCGTGCCACGCCCCGTGCACCAGGACGAAAGTGGTCATGCCCGGCTCCTCAGCCACCCAGCTCTTCGAACAGCGCCAGCCCTGCCGCGGTGTTGGACGCGGGTACATGATAGGTCTCGTGCACGCGGACGATGTCGTCGCTCAGCGCCCCGCGCATCACCAGCCACATGATCAGCTCGATGCCCTCGGTGCCGGCCTCGGCGATGTACTCCTCGCGGCTCAGCGCCGCCAGCGACGCGGGGTCGTGCTCGATCGCGTCGAGGAACCAGCGGTCGAAGCGGGTGTTGATCAGCCCGGCCCGTGCGCCCGCCAGCTGATGCGACATGCCGCCGGTGCCGAACACCGCGACCTTCGTGTCCCGCGGGTATGACCTGATCGCCCGGCCGAGAGCCTTGCCGAGCGCGAGGCAGCGGGCGGCCGTGGGCTGCGGGTACTGGATGACGTTGACCAGCAGCGGCACTACCGCGCAGGGCCAGGCGTCGCCCGGCTCCGGGCAGTACACCGACAGCGGGACGGTGAGCCCGTGGTCGACGTCAAGCCGGCTGCACGTCGTGATGTCGAAGCCATCGTCGATGAGCTCGCGGATCAGGTGCTCGCTCAGTTCAGGCGCTCCCGCGACCGGCGGGACCGGGCGGCGGCCCCGCCCCTCGTCGGCGACGGCGTAGGAGTCAGCCGCGCCGATGGCGAACGCCGGGACCATGTCCAGGCCGACGAAGTTGGCGTGGTCGTTGTAGACGATCACCGCCACGTCCGGCTGATGGTCAGCCATCCACTTGCGGGCCGGCGCGTAGCCGTCGAACAGCGGCTTCCAGTAGGGGTCCTGGGTTCTGCCGCTGTCCATCGCCGCGCCGATGGGCGGCACGTGGGACGTGGCCAGCCCCCAGATGACGCTAGCCAAAGTTCCGCCCGCCCGCGCGCATGACGGCGGCGAACTCCTCCGGCGACATGCCGGTGAACGCCGCCGACAGGTGCTGCATCGACGTGCGGTCCACCATGGTCAGCTTGAACGCGTAGAACACGGACGCGCCCAGCTCCAGCAGCTGCGTCCAGTCACGCTCCATGACGGCCCGCCGCTGCTCGGGGGACAGGCCGTACTCCGCGCAGTAGGCGGCCTCGTCGCGGCTGAACCGCTGCCGGTTCGCGACGTCCATCAGCGACCCCAGCAGCCGGTTGAGCGCGTAGCCGCGGCGGGCCAGGGTCAGGTCGAGCACGTAGTTGTCCCGTGCCTGCGTCATGGCCGGTCCTCCTTCCAGGAGATCGCGGCGAGCAGCTGCTGCCGCCAGATCTCGGTCTTGCGCAGCTCGTTGAAGGTGAAGATGTGCAGCCCGCGGATGTTGGTGCTGTGCTTGCCCGCCGCGGCGGCGAGCTGCCTGGCCAGCCTTGTCGGGCGGTAGCCCCCTGGCAGCAGGAAGCGCCACAGCAGGCTCTGCTGCTTGTGCAGGAAGCGCGCCGACTGGCCCAGCCCGATGCCCGCCGAGATGCGTATCAGCTTCTGCCGGTTCACCGGCCCCGGGATGCCGACGTAAACCGGAAGCTCTACCCGCGCGGCGGCGATGCCCGCGGCCCACGTCGCCGTCGCGCCGGCGTCGAAGCAGATCTGCGTGAGCACGCGGGTCGCCAGTGGCGCCTTCCGCCGCAGCGCCTCCTCGATCGCCTCCTGCGCGATCGCCGCGTGGCCTTCCGGGTAGCCGCCGATGCCGATCTCGGTGAACGGGTGCTGCACCGCGTCCATGGCCGTCAGCAGTGAATACGCGTCCGGGTACGGCCCCGCGGCGGCCGGCGCGTCGCCGCCGATCACGAAGACCGAGCGGATCCCGGCATCGCCCAGCCGGCCAACCACGTCACGGACTTCCGCTGTGCCGGTGAACAGCCGGGCCGGCAGGTGC
The DNA here is from genome assembly GCA_030043595.1 of Trebonia sp. GTDB lineage: Bacteria > Actinomycetota > Actinomycetes > Streptosporangiales > Streptosporangiaceae > Trebonia. Next base: position 3,290 of record JASHXJ010000456.1, on the reverse strand, counting down.
GGCGCCACCGTGTACCCGTGCCGGTGCAGGCGCTCGGCGAGGTCCAGCGTCTTCCCGATCCCCTTCGCCGCGGTCGCCGTGACCGTCAGCGGGACCGTGTCCGGCACGTTCTCGAGCACCTCCCGTTCGGTGTCCTTGAACGGCATCACCTCGTAGCTGATGTTGTGCGCCAGGTCGGCGAGGCGGGAACGCCGGGACGAGCCGGCCACATCCAGCTGAATGCTCATAGGACCAGTACAGTCAGCCGCGCCTGGCTTGTCGTCCGACATCCGGGCCGACTTGACCGCGACAAATGACGTAGGACTGGGCCACCGCGGCAACGACTAGGGGGCGGGCTGGTAGCCGGGCGCGATGAGCAGGCCGGCGAGCGCGCCGTCGAGCCAGCTCTCGAACCGCCCGGCGGGCCAGCCCTGCTCGATGACGAACCGGTGATAGACACCGGGCCCGCCGAGCAGCCACAGGATGTCCGCGGCCTCGGCGACCGTCATGCCCGGCTGCAGCGCGCCGCGGTCGTCGAGAACCTGCGCCAGCACCCGCATGCCGCGCAGCCGCTGGGCATGGCCGTCTTCGCTGAGCGCGCGGATCTCGGGGTAGGCGCCCGCGGCGGCCTCGGCGACCGCGACGAGCCGGGCGATCCGAGCGCCGGTCTCGCAGGCGCTGCGGGCGTAGCCGGCCAGGATCAGCCGCGCGTCGGGTTCGGCCATCCCGGCCCTGACACGCGGGCGGTCGAGCACGGGGACCGGCTCGTCGTCGCCGGTGATCGCCCAGTCGATCGCCAGCTTGAGTGCCTGGGCCTTGCCGCCGACCGAGGTGAAGACGGTCTTGCGGCTGACGCCGGCCGCCTCGGCGATGGCGTCGACCGTGGTCGCGCCGTACCCGTGCTCGATGAACAGCCTGGCCGCGGCGTCGACGATCGCACGGCGGGTGGTGCGGGCTTGCGCCGCCCGCACCTGCGAACTGTAGGGCTTCTTGACAGGCAGGCTCATTTGGGGTGACCATCAGTGTAATGAAGTTATCCTGAGTTACGTCAACTTACGATACCAGCGGGGAGGCCGCGATGCGCACGATCGTCGTCGGCGGCGGGCCGGTCGGGATGTTCTGCGCCATGGCGCTGGCCAGGCGCGGGGACGAGGTGACCGTCGTCGACAGGGACCCGGGCCCGCCCGCGGCCGGCCCGTGGGCGCGGCGCGGGGTGATGCAGTTCCGGCTGCCGCACTTCTTCCGGCACGTCGTGCGCAAGGAGATGCTCGCGGGGCTGCCCGACGTATGGCAGGCGATCCTGGACGCCGGCGGCATCGAGGCCCGCCCGGATGGCCTTCCCGCGGACTTCACGCAACTGCAGTGCCGCCGCTCGACGTTCGAGCGGGCGTTGTGGGCCGCGGCCGGGCGCGAGCCGGGGCTGGCCCTGCGGACCGGGCACGCCGACCGCGTGGTCACCGCCGGCGGCCGGGTGCGCGGGGTCATCGTGGACGGGCGGTCCGTCGACGCGGACCGCGTCATCGTCGCCGCCGGGCGGGCGAGCCGGTTCGCCGATGCGGCACGGCCGCCCGCGGAAGGCGGCAACTGCGGCTTCTCCTACGTCGCGCGCATGTACCGCGCCCGCCCGGGATCGGGGGCCGAGGTGCCGGTCAGCGGTGTGCCGCTGGGCGCGATGTACCGCGGCTACCTCGCGATCGTCTTCCCGCAGGACGGCCAGACGCTGTCCCTGCTCGTGGTGCGGCCGTCCGCCGATGAGGCGCTCGCGCGACTGCGGCACGCCGACCGCTTCGACGCGGTCGCGCCGCTGATCCCTCAGTTCACGCCGTGGCTGGACGCCGCCAGGTTCGAGCCCGTCACCGGCGTCATGGCGGGCAGCGGTCTCACGAACAGCTACCGAGGCCAGCTCGCGGAGGACGGCCGCCCCGTGGCGGCCGGGGTCTTCTACGCCGGCGACGCGGTCTGCACCACCAACCCGATGGCCGGCCGAGGTGTCGCGCTCGGCTTGCGGCAGGCGAGCGCGCTGCTGGAGATGCTCGACGGACCAGACGCCGACCCGCTGGATGTCGCCGCGCGGTTCGACTCCTGGTGCGCGGCGACCATCAGGCCCTGGTACGCGGACCACGTGTACTGGGACGCCACGTTGCTGCGCCGGCTGGGCGGAGAGGACATCGACCTCGAGGCGCGGATTCCTTCCGACGTGGTGTGCGCGGCCGCCCAGGTGGACCCCGCCATCCGGGCCGCCGCGGGCGGGTTCATGTCGATGGAGGCGCCACCCCTCGTTCTGGATAGTGTGCAGGACAAAGCCCGCGCGGTCCTGCGGTCGGGGTGGCGGCCGAGCTGGGCCGACGGGCCGTCCCGTGACGAGCTCGCGGCAGCGCTCGGCGAGCCCGCGCTCGCCACGGCCTAGGAGGCCGGCTGCGGGCGCGGGTCGATGGGGGTCAGCGGGCCGGCTCCCGCCTCGATCGCCGCGGCGGCGTCCAGGCACAGGTCCTCGCGAAAACGCGGTCCGATGATCTGCACGGCTTGCGGCAGCCCGCCGTCGCAGCCGACGGGAACGGTGACCGCGGGCAGGCCCAGCAGGTTGACGGCCACGCACACGCGGATGGCCGCCGGCCAGCCGGCCTGCCACTGCGGGTCGAGGTCGGCGCCGACGCCGAACGCCGCGCGGGTGCAGACAGGCGCGAGTACCAGCGGCGCCTGCCGCATCCAGGCGTCCCATGCGCGGGCGATGGCGGCCCGTTCCATCATCGGGTCGAACGCGGGGCTTCCCCCCGCGGCGGTCCAGGCCGGCTCGAAGCCGGCCCAGAAGCGGGCGAACTCCCCCGGAGCGACGGTCTCGACGGGCGGCTGGTGTTCCTGGACGCGGCCATAGCCGGACATGATCTGGTAGTAGATCTCGCTGGCGCGCTCGAGCGCGGGCGCGTCGTGCTCGCCGGTCTCATACCCGGCGTCGGCGAGGAGCCGTGCCGCCCGGCTGACAGCGGCGGCCGCAGGGGCGGCGGTGCCGAGGCCGTCCGGATCGGCGATGACCGATACCTTAACCGGGGACGGGACCGGCGGGCCTTGCAGGGGCACCGGTGCGTACCAGGGGTCGCCTCCCGAGCGGCCGCACATGTGCGCGAAGGCGAGCCGCAGGTCCGCCACGTGCCGGGCGATCGGCCCGTGGACGGCCAGCAGCTGGAAGGCGAACGGCGCCGGCTGCGGCGGCTCGCGGTGGCTGCCCTGGGGGACCCGGCCGAGGGACGGCTTAAGCGCCGCGACGCCGCAGCACTGGGCGGGCCAGCGCAGTGACCCGGCGCCGTCGTTGCCCA